>JBPCTX010000026.1:0-7849 GCA_051011455.1 Acidimicrobiia bacterium
TTGATCCCGGCCGGCACCGGGGCCGACGAGTATCAGGTCGTTCAGCCGAGTCTGCCCAATGCCACGGTGATGACTCCGGGCGACTTGTTCGGCGACAGCATCCCGGAGGGCGCGGCCGAAGAGGAGCTGCCCGCCAATCCGGCAGAGTGGCTGGCTTCACTCGGAGCGCAAACCGACGGCGACGAGGGGTAGATACCCGCAATCAGCTGTCAGCTATCAGCAGCCAGCAGCCAGCTGTCAGCTATCAGCTATCAGCCAGAACCTCCTCCGGGGCTACCGGAGGGGGTTCTTGCTTCGGTCACTCGGGCGGCGAGGCTGCATAGACCCCCGAACGCCTTTCAGCTCAGACCTTGTTCCGACGTGATTAGCGTGCGGCTGTGACTTCGATTGGAGGGTGGCATGGAGCGAGTGGCGGACGGGGTGTATCAGATCAAGAAGGGATTTCGGGCTTTTCTCATCGATGGGGATGAGGGCTTGACCCTGATCGACACCGGGCTGCCCAAGCGCGGCGGAACAGTGATCGAGGGCATCGAGTCGATCGGCCGATCGGTCTCTGACATCCAGTCGATCGTGCTGACCCACAGCCACCCTGATCACATGGGCAACGCGGCCTATCTGAAGGGCAAGTCAACGGCCGAGGTCTACTGTTCCTCTGGCGACGCCCCGGCTGTCAGGGGAGATGAGAAATCCAGCACGCCTCCGTTCATGGACAGCACCCCGTTCCAGGTCCTCAAGCCGCTGTACGGCCTCTTGCCCGACCCGGCGCCGGTTGAAGTCGATCGGGAGATCGAATCAGGAGTGATCCTGAGCCTGCCCGAGGATTTGACTGCGGTACCCACTCCCGGACACACCGTTGGACACACCAGTTTTCGCCTCGACCGGGCAGGCGGCGTCCTGTTTGTCGGGGACGCGGCGGTCCACAAGGGCGGCTCCGTGTCGCGGGGTTGGTTCAATCGGGCCACCCCGGCGATGGACGACGCGATTCGCTCTCTGGCCGGACTGGAGTTCGCCATCGCTTGCTTCGGCCACGCCGACCCGTTGACCGACAGGGCCCGCGCTGCCTTCGAGGAGTACGCAGCCACGCTCTGAGGCGGAATCGCCTCAGCCGACCGGTACCCGATCGCAGCGCCCGCAAACCCAGGCTGAGCGCACTTCGACCATGCGCGACCCGCATCCATGACAGCTGTGGGCTGGCAGGTTCTGGAGCTTCACCGTCCCATCTTCCTCAGGCCAGGCATGGACACCGATCGCCATGGCGATTCCGATTGTCAGAGTCGCCACAACGATTGCCATCAGGTAGGAGGCTCCCTGTGGGAAGCCCCGGGCGGTTTGACTGAAGCTCAGAGCTAGGTAGGCGAGCGCTGCTCCAACGGCGCTGGTCTGGAAGACCCGCATCTCGCGCCTCCGGGTGGACGTCTGTACGTCCCAACCTCACCCAGCCCAACCAAACGTACGCCGGGTCCCGATCAACGACCAGAGGCTTTAGTCGGTTCTCAGCGCCCGGCATCGCCGGCAGTTCCAGACCTGGACCGCGAAACCCCTGCTCGATCCTTTGCTACTTAGGCCACCACCGTCCTATACTCCCCGGTCCGCGGTAGCGCGCGTGCTTGTTCGCTTCCAGAGGGTCCTCCGAGTTCCGACCAGCTTGCAGGACTGACCCACGGGAGACGAACCTCATAGGTCGGCGGTTTTGCTCGCACAGAGTGAAGCGCCGACTTTGCGCGTGTCTGCGGTAGTTGGGCCGCCCCTGGTGGCCCGTTTGAAGAGCGGGATTGCCCGTGATCATGCCGGGCCCGCCCGGCGACTCGACAGAGAGTAGAAAGCATGCCAACCATTCAGCAGCTGGTCCGACAGGGCCGGACGCCGAAGGGCAAAAAGGAGAAGACCCCCGGTCTGGGCGGCGCCCCGCAGCGACGGGGCGTGTGCACGCGCGTTTACACAGTCACTCCCAAGAAGCCCAACTCGGCGCTTCGCAAGGTTTGCCGAGTGCGTTTGAGCTCAGGAGTTGAAGTCACCGCCTACATCCCCGGAGAGGGCCACAACCTGCAGGAGCACTCAATCGTGCTCGTCCGTGGTGGTCGCGTGAAAGACCTCCCCGGTATTCGCTACAAGGTCATCCGGGGCGCACTCGACGCCGCCGGCGTGACCGAGCGCAACCAGTCCCGTTCCCGCTACGGATCGAAGAAGGGCTAATGCATGCGCCGTTCAGCCGCTGAAGTCAGAAAGGTCAGTCCCGACCCCGTCTACGGGTCGGTGCTGGTCAGTCAGGTCGTCAACAAGGTGCTCTGGAAGGGTAAGAAGGAGTTGTCGCGCAAGATCGTGTACGACGCTCTCAACCTGGTCGAGCGTCGTCGCAGCGACGACCCGCTCAACACCCTCAAGCGCGCCATTGACAACATCCGGCCGTCGGTCGAGGTTCGCTCCCGGCGAGTGGGCGGATCGTCCTATCAGGTACCCGTCGAGGTGCGGCCTCGCCGTTCCAACACACTGGCGGTCCGCTGGCTGGTCGAGTTCGCCCGCAAGCGCCGGGAGAACACCATGGCAGAGCGCCTCGCCAACGAGATCCTGGACGCCGCCGACAATACCGGCGCGGCCGTCAAGCGGCGCGACGACATCCACAAAATGGCCGAATCCAACAAGGCGTTTGCCCACTACCGCTGGTAGATCTCATGGCCCAACGTCCCTACCCGCTCCAGAAGGTCCGCAACATCGGAATCATGGCGCATATCGACGCGGGCAAAACGACTACCACCGAGCGGATCCTCTACTACACCGGCCGCACCTACAAGATCGGTGAGGTCCACGAGGGCGCGGCCGTCATGGACTGGATGGAGCAGGAGCAGGAGCGCGGCATCACTATCACCTCGGCCGCCACCACTGCCCGCTGGAATGACGAGTGGATCAACATCATCGACACTCCCGGCCATGTCGACTTCACGGTCGAGGTGGAGCGTTCGTTGCGGGTCCTGGACGGTGCCGTGGCTGTATTCGATGGGGTTGCCGGCGTAGAGCCTCAATCTGAGACCGTGTGGCGCCAGGCTGACAAGTACGGCGTGCCCCGGATCTGCTTCATCAACAAGATGGACCGCACCGGGGCTGATTTCTTTGCCGCCGTCGAGTCGATCAAGGAGCGCCTCGACGCCCGCCCGGTGGTCATTCAGCTTCCGATAGGTGCCGAGGCCGACTTCGCCGGAGTCATCGACCTGGTCCGCATGAAGGCCCTGGTCTGGAAGAACGAAGACCTGGGCGCCGAGTGGGACGAGGTCGATATTCCGGCCGAGTACGAAGAGCAGGCCCGCAGCTACCACAACGACCTCATGGAAGCGGTAGCCGAGACCGACGACACCCTCCTCACCCGTTACATCGAGGAGGGTTTCCTTTCGGAGAAGGACATTGTCGAGGGTCTCCGGATCGGCACCCTCGGCCTGGAGTTCACGCCGGTCCTGTGCGGTAGCGCCTTCAAGAACAAAGGCGTGCAGCCTCTGTTGGACGCCGTCGTCGACTTGCTCCCCAATCCGGTCGACCTTCCTCCCATTACCGGCTTCAAGCCGGGCAACGAAGACGAGACCATGGAGCGCAAGCCCAGCGATGATGAGCCGTTCTCTGCCATCGCGTTCAAGATCATGAGCGACCCGTACGTCGGCAAGCTCACCTACTTCCGGGTGTACTCGGGCAGCGCTGAGAAGGGCGACACTGTTGCCAACTCCACCAGTGGCAAGAAGGAGCGCTTCGGGCGCCTGTTGCGTATGCACGCTGCCACCCAGGAGGACATCGACGCCGTCTTCACCGGCGACATCGTGGCCGCCATCGGCCTCAAGAACACCAAGACCGGCGACACGTTGTGCGATTCAAGGGCGCCTATCACCCTGGAATCGATGACGTTCCCGGAGCCCGTGATCTCGGTAGCCATCGAGCCCAAGACAAAGGGCGACCAGGAGAAGCTGGGCCAAGCGCTGCAGCGTCTGTCCGAAGAGGATCCCACCTTCGTGGTGCACTCCGATGATGAGACCGGCCAGACCATCATCGCCGGCATGGGCGAATTGCACCTTGACGTGCTGGTCGACCGGATGGTGCGTGAGTTCAACGTCGGCGCCAACGTGGGCCGCCCTCAGGTGGCCTATCGCGAGACCATCGGCAAGGCGGTCGAGAAGATCGACGGCAAGTACGTCAAACAGTCCGGTGGCAAGGGCCAATACGGCCACGCCGTCATCAACTTGGAGCCGGCCCTGCCGGGCGAGGGTTTCGAGTTCATCGACAAGATCACCGGCGGCCGCGTGCCTCGCGAGTACATCCCCGCCGTGGAAAAGGGAATCCGGGACGCGCTCGAAGGGGGCGTGCTGGCGGGCTACCCGCTGGTAGACCTGCGGGCGACGCTGGTGGACGGTTCGTTCCATGCGGTCGACTCCAACGAGATGGCCTTTCGGATTGCCGGCTCCATGGCACTGCAGGCTGCAGCCAAGAGAGCAGGCATCAAGCTGCTCGAACCGGTGATGGAAGTCGAGGTCGTTACGCCCGAGGATTACATGGGCGACGTCATCGGCGACCTATCGGCACGGCGCGGCAAGATCGAGAGCATGGACCAACGGGGCAATGCCCGGGTGGTCAACTCCCTCGTGCCGCTCTCGGAGATGTTCGGGTATGCCACCGATCTGCGGTCACAGACCCAGGGACGGGCCGCCTACAGCATGCAGTTTCATTCGTATCAGGAAGTTCCAAACACAATCGCTGAAGAAATCGTCAAGAAGACTCGCGGCGAATAGGTAGAGGAGAAGGCAATGGCCAAGGAAAAGTTCGAGCGGACAAAACCCCACGCAAACGTCGGGACGATGGGTCATATCGACCACGGCAAGACGACGCTGACGGCCGCCATTACCAAGGTGCTGTCGGAGAAGTCCGGCTCTACCGATTTCACAGCTTTCGATGAGATCGACAAGGCGCCGGAGGAGAAAGAGCGCGGCATCACCATTGCCATTGCTCACGTGGAGTACGAGACGGAGAACCGTCACTACGCCCACGTCGACATGCCCGGTCACGCCGCCTACATCAAGAACATGATCACCGGTGCCGCCCAGATCGACGGTGCCGTCCTCGTCGTGTCGGCCGCCGACGGTCCCATGCCCCAGACGCGGGAGCACGTGCTGCTCGCCCGCCAGGTCGGCGTGCCCGCCATCGTTGTGTTCCTCAACAAGGTCGACATGGTCGACGACGAAGAGCTCCTCGACCTCGTCGAGCTCGAGGTGCGTGAGCTCCTGACCGAGTACGAGTTCCCCGGGGACGACCTTCCCGTTATCCGCGGCTCCGCCCTCAAAGCCCTCGAAGGCGACGAGGAGGCGGCCGGCCAGATCATGGAGCTGATGGAGGCCGTCGACAGTTACATTGAGCAGCCGGTCCGTGACAAGGACAAGCCCTTCCAGATGCCAATCGAGGACGTGTTCTCGATCACAGGCCGTGGCACCGTGGTGACCGGTCGTGTCGAGCAGGGCACGCTGGACATCAACACCGAGGTGGAGATCGTCGGCATCCGGCCGACCACCAAGACCACCGTCACTGGTGTCGAGATGTTCCGCAAGCTGCTCGACAGCGCAGAGGCAGGCGATAACGTCGGCCTGTTGCTGCGAGGCACCGGCAAGGACGACGTCGAGCGCGGGCAGGTCATCTGCAAGCCGGGCTCGATCACACCCCACACCAAGTTCGAGGCCCAGGTGTACGTCCTGACCAAGGATGAGGGCGGGCGTCACAACCCGTTCTTCTCGGGCTACCGTCCCCAGTTCTACTTCCGGACCACCGATGTCACCGGCAACGTCACGCTGCCGGAGGGCACCGAAATGGTCATGCCCGGAGACAACACCGAGATGACCGTTGAGCTGATCGCTCCCATCGCAATGGACGAAGGCCTGCGCTTCGCCATTCGTGAGGGTGGGCGCACGGTTGGTGCCGGTCGCGTAACCAAGATCCTCGAGTAGGTCAGAAACGAGTAGTTAGCTATGGCAACCGGTCAGAAGATCCGCATTCGCCTCAAGGCGTACGACCACGAAGTGGTCGATGAATCGGCGCGAAAGATCGCCGAGACAGTCGTGCGCACCCAGGCGAAGATCAAGGGTCCGGTACCGCTGCCAACCCAGATTCACCGGTACTGCGTCATCCGTGGTCCGCACGTGGACAAGGACTCCCGGGAGCACTTCGAGATGAGGATCCACAAGCGCCTCATCGACATCATGGAGCCGACCGCCAAGACGGTCGACTCGCTGATGCGTCTCGATTTGCCAGCCGGGGTGGAAGTCGAGATCAAGCTGTGAACGCCCTCATCGGCGAGAAGCTGGGCATGACCCAGCTGTTTGACGAGGAGTCCCAGACGATTCCGGTGACCGTCGTCAAGCTCGGTCCGTGCCGCGTTGTCCAGGTCAAGACCGGGGACACCGACGGCTACGACGCCATCCAGATCTCCTACCGGGAACTGGACGCCCGCAAGGTGAACAAGCCGATGGCCGGGCACTTTGCCAAGGCCAACGTGCCACCTGCTCGCCACCTCATCGAGGTGAGGGTTCCCGATGCGTCCGAGTACAAAGTCGGTCAGGAGATCAACGTCTCCGATGTCCTGGAAGTGGGACAGAAGGCCGACGTGGCCGGGCTGAGCAAGGGCAAAGGCTTTGCCGGCGTCATGAAACGTCACAACTTCGCCGGGCAAGCAGCCAGCCACGGAGTGCACCGGGTGCACCGCGCTCCCGGCGCTATCGGCGCCTGCGCTACTCCCGCCCGGGTGTTCAAGGGCATGCCGATGGCAGGCCGGATGGGCGGCGAGCAGACCACGGTCCTGAATCTGGACATCGTCAAGGTCGACGCCGAACGCGGCCTGGCCATGCTGCGGGGTGCGGTTCCCGGCAACAAGGGCTCGGTTGTGGTGGTTAGAAAGGCGGTGAAGGCCGGTGGCTGACAAGCTGACCGCCCCGCTCTTCTCCTCCGACGGCAAGTCGAAGGGTGATGTGACCTTGGACGCGGCCATCTTCGGGATCGAGCCGAATGGCCCCGTCATGCATCAGGTGGTCAACGCTCAGTTGGCCGCCGCTCGGGCCGGCACGCACAACACCAAGACCCGCGCCGAAGTGCGTGGCGGTGGCCGCAAGCCCTGGCGCCAGAAGGGCCTGGGCCGTGCCCGGCACGGCTCCATTCGCAGTCCCTCCTGGACCGGCGGTGGAGTTGCCCATGGGCCCAAGCCCCGCGACTACTCACAGCGGACCCCGAAGAAGATGAAGCAGTTGGCATTGCGGTCGGCCCTGTCGACTCGCGCCTCCGGCGATCAGATCCGGGTGGTCGAGGGTTTCGATTGGGATTCACCCAAGACCAAGCGGGCCGTCGACTTGCTGCAGGCGATCGGGACCGGCGGCAAGGTACTGGTCGTCCTCGATCGCTCCGACGACGTTGCCTATCTCTCTCTTCGCAATCTGGAGAACGTGGTCGTGAATGACCAGGTCAATCCATACGACGTGCTGTGGGCCGACACGGTGGTGTTCACCGCCGGCACGCTCGACGCCACCACCGGCGCCAGCGACTACTCGGTAGGCGACGAGGAATTCGTGAAGGAGCCAGCCGTCAGCGATCAGCCATCAGCCGTCAGCCAGACCGATGAGAAGGCGAGCGAAGCTGAGACCGTCGAAGGGACGGCCGAGATCGACGAGCCTTCTGAGCTGACAGCCGACAGCCGACAGCCGACCGCCGATGAGGCTTCGGAAGAAGCCGACGAGGGGAGCGAAGCGTGAAGAACCCTCGTGACGTGATCATCGAGCCGGTGGTGTCTGAGAAGGCCTACGACGGGATCGACCTGCTGAACGCATACACCTTCCTGGTCGACAAG
>JBPCTX010000027.1:0-7115 GCA_051011455.1 Acidimicrobiia bacterium
CCGAATCGGTGGAGTGGGGGTGGTTGATGATTACGCTCACCATCCGACCGAAGTAGCTGCCACCGTTGCGGCGGCCCGGGCCCAGCATGACGGCCGGTTGATAGCCGTCTTCCAGCCCCACCGGTACAGCCGGACTGAGGAGCACTGGCAGGCCTTCGGTCCCGCCCTGGCCGGGGCGGACATGGTCGTGGTCACCGACGTCTACGCGGCAGGCGAGAAGCCCATCCCCGGTGTCACAGGCGCCCTGATCGCGCAGGCGGCTCAGGCGGCCGGGGCCGAGGTCGTATATGTGCCTCTGCGATCCGAGTTGGCTGCCGGCGTGTCCGCGGTGCTGGCCGGTGGTGACCTGTTGCTGACACTGGGGGCGGGAGACATCACCGGACTGGCGACCGAGTTGATCGGGCTAGGGCAACGATGACGAGCTTTGCCTCTCTGATCGCGGAGGGCCGGGTGCAGCAGGAGGTCCGACTGGGTTCGCTCACCACCTACAAGCTGGGAGGGCCTGCCCGCCTCTATGTCGAGCTATCCGGGGAGGAAGATCTGCCCGGGCTGGCAGCGGCACTGGCTGCCGAACCGGTTCCTGTCCTGATTATCGGGCGGGGGAGCAATCTGGTCATCGCAGACGAGGGATGGCCGGGACTGGCTATTCGCTTCGGGTACTCCTTCACACAGATCGAGATCGGCCCCGGACCAGATTGGACGGTAACGGCGGGTTCTGCCACCACGCTCCCGCGACTTGCCCGCGAGACGGTCAACCGGGGTCGGGGCGGCCTGGAGTTCTATGTTGGCATCCCGGGATCGGTGGGGGGTGCCGTTCACACCAACGCCGGAGGTCACGGCAGCGAGACTGCCGACTGGCTGATTGGCGCTCGGATCTTCGATCTGGCGACGGCCGGTTTCCGAACGCTCTCGACCGAAGAGCTCGACTTCGAGTACAGGTCGAGCAACTTGCGATCCACCGACCTGGTGGTGTCGGCCGACTTCCGCACTGAGCCGGTCGAAGCAGCGGAGGGGCAGAACCACTTGCGGGAGATCACTCGTTGGCGGCGCGCCAACCAACCGGGCGGGACTCTGAACGCCGGGAGCGTGTTTCGCAATCCGGCAGGGGATGCCGCCGGCCGGATCATAGATGAGCTGGGCTTGAAGGGCTTTCGGGTTGGCGGGGCCGCCGTCTCCACCAAGCATGCCAATTTCTTCGAGGCGGGACCCGAGGCCACCGCCCAGGATGTCTATGACCTCGTCGGTGAGATCCGCCGGCAGGTGGCGGAAAAGACGGGAATCGACCTGGTGCCGGAAGTACAGTTCGCCGGCCCCTTCGCATGAGTGTCCAAGCCCACCCCCGGTTTCTGCGCCGCCGCACCCGTGTGCGCGAACATCGCGCCCGTCGCCACCTGCGCCGGGCGCTGTGGATCCTGCTGCTGGTGGCCGTGGTGTGGGCCCTCGCCTGGGTGGCCCAGTCGCCCCCGTTCTCTGTGTCCGGAATCGAAGTGTCTGGAGCCCGCAACGCCCGGGTCAACGAGATACTGCTGGAACAGGATGTCTACCCGGGCCGCCCGCTGGTGTTGATCCGGGTCGGCAGGGTGGAGGATGCGCTGGCGTCCGATCCCTGGGTGAAAGAGGTTTCGATCCGCCGCCGGTTTCCAGATCGGGTAGAGGTGCAGATCGTTGAACGAGTCGAGGTAGCGGCGGTGCCGGCCGCCACCGGTTGGAGCACCGTCTCCGACGATGGCTGGATCATGCAGTCTGTGCCGGAGCCGCCGGACGGACTGGCCCGGATCACTGGAGAAGTGGCGCGGGCCGCCGGCGGGGGAGAGCAGGTTTCCTCCCGGGTCCGGGCTGTGGTCGATTTTCTCTCGGCTCTGCCGGCCGAGGTCATGGCGCGCACCACGATCTCAGCTGCAGGGAACGAGTTGCTGGCCTCCATCGACGCCCACCAGATCCGACTCGGCGACCCGAGCAATATGGCCGCCAAAGCTGCCGCCCTGGTAGCGGTGCTCGGAGACAGCCGCCTGGCTCCCAACGCGCTCATCGACTTGATAGCCCCCTCCCGGCCGGCGGTCAGTCTTCCGGCCCCACCGGCTCCACCGGTTGACGAGGCCGCTCCGGCCCCCTGACCTCGACCTCTACTAGAGGTGTAGGAATACCCCTTGAGCCGCCGTTCGGAGACCGGTAGAGTTCGGCGCAACACGCGGAGGTTCAAAGGGCATGACAAGTAGTAAGAACAGTCCACACAATTATCTGGCCGTCATCAAAGTGGTCGGCATCGGGGGCGGCGGGGTCAACGCCATCAACCGGATGATCGACGCCGGGCTCAGAGGGGTCGAGTTCATCGCGGTGAACACGGACGCTCAGGCGCTCCTGATGAGCGATGCCGACATCAAGCTCGACATCGGCCGCGAGATAACGCGCGGCCTGGGGGCCGGCGCCAACCCCGAGATCGGCCGGGCTTCGGCCGAGGCTCACACCGATGAGATCGAGGACGCTCTCAAGGGCGCCGACATGGTGTTCCTCACCGCAGGCGAGGGTGGCGGTACAGGAACCGGCGGCGCGCCGGTTGTCGCCGAGATTGCCCGCAACATCGGGGCTCTGACGGTCGGAGTGGTCACACGTCCTTTCGGCTTCGAAGGCCGTCGACGTTCGCTCCAGGCCGAGCAGGGCATCCAGGATCTGAAGGAAGCCGTCGACACGCTCATCATCATTCCTAACGAGCGGCTGATCGAAGTATCGGACGACAAGACCAGCGTGCTGGACGCCTTCCGGCTGGCCGATGACGTCCTGTTGCAGGGCGTCTCCGGGATCACTGAGCTCATTACGACTCCGGGCCTGATCAACGTCGACTTCGCGGATGTGAAGTCGGTCATGCAGGACGCCGGGTCGGCGGTCATGGGGATCGGCGCCTCTGCCGGCGAAGGCCGGGCGGACAAGGCGGCGCTGCGGGCCGTGGAGAGCCCGTTGCTGGAGACCTCCATGGACGGGGCCACCGGAGTGCTGTTGTCGATTGCTGGCCCTGCCGACATGACCCTCTACGAGGTGAACACCGCAGCGGAGGTCATTGCCAATCGCTGTGCAGCCGAGGCCAACATCATCTTCGGAGCGGTAGTCGATGACTCTCTCGGCGACGAGATGAGGGTCACGGTTGTGGCAGCCGGCTTCGAGTCCGGGCGCCGGGGCTTTCTCCCGCCGCTGGCATCCTCTGAGTTCGGTGGCGGCGACGACGAGCTGATTCCTTCGTTCGTCAAGGGGTAAGCCCTGATCACGACGCCGGCTTACGCCGGGGCTGCGTTCGGCACCATCGACGATGGTGATCTGGCCGACTCGCAGTCGCGCCTGGCTGCCTCAGGTGGGCTCGGGATTCCTGACCAGTGGGCCTGGATGACCCAGGTGCACGGCTCGGCCGTATTGGAGGTTTCCGAACCCGGCCTGGCCTGTGAGGGCGATGGGCTCTTCACTGGCACGGCCGGATTGCCGCGGGCGGTACGCACCGCCGACTGTGTCCCGGTCGTGGTTCACGCCGAAACCGCGGTCGCGGTCGTCCACGCCGGGTGGCGGGGGATGGCGGCCGGAGTCATTGCCGCCACGCTCGCCGCCATGGAGCGGGCCGGCCATCTCCCGGTGCGGGCTGCCATTGGCCCGTCGATCGGACCGTGCTGCTACGAGGTAGGGGAGGAGGTGGTTGCCGCCCTGGGTGGCAGGGCCACCACCACCGGTGCCGGCAGCACGAGCGTCGACCTGTGGTCGGGAGCCGAATCCCAGCTGGGCGAGCTCCCGGTGTGGCGAGCCGACTTGTGCACCCACTGCGAGGGCCACTTCCACAGCTATCGAGCTACCGGCACCGCTCTCCGGCAGACGACGGTCGGGTGGCTATGAGCTACCAGGAGGTCACCGCCCGCATCGAGGCGGCAGCTCAGGAAGCCGGCCGGCCGGCGTCGGACATTGCATTGATCGTCGTCAGCAAGGGCCGCCCAGCGGCCGCAATCCAATCGCTCTATGACGCCGGTCATCGCGACTTCGGTGAGAATCGGGCTCAGGAGTTGGCGGCCAAGGCGCCGGAGCTCCCGTCGGACATCCGCTGGCACTTCGTTGGCCCCCTGCAACGGAACAAAGTGGGACTGGTAAGACCTCTGGTTGAGCGCCTTCACTCCCTGGACAGCCTGCGGCTGGCCGCGGCCTGGGTGCGCGGAGACGAGGCTGCACCCCCCGCGTTGCTCGAGATCAATCTGGCGAACGAGCCCCAGAAGCATGGCTTTGGGGTGGATGAAGCGTCATCTGCCGTCGATGAGATCATCGGACTTGGTGTCGACCTTCGCGGGGTGATGGCCATTCCACCGCACGGCGAGCCTGCCTCGCCCTACTTCCGGCAACTCGTCGACCTCAGGGACCGGATGGCCGTGAACCATCCAGCCCTCACCGAGGTCTCGGCCGGCATGACCGACGATTTCGAGGACGCGATACGACAGGGCGCGACCACCATTCGTGTGGGACGGGCTATCTTTGAGTGACGGAGGTGGGCCGAATGGCTTCGATCTGGAACAAAGCGATGTATTTCCTGGGTCTCGATGATGAGTCCAGGGAACTCGATGACCGGGAGGGAGCGGCTCTCGAGCCGGAGCCCCAAGCGCCGGTCGAGACACCGCGTGGTCGCAGGGTCGAGCCACCGGCCGGCAGTCGATGGCGGCCTGCCAACGTTGAGGCCCGGGTCGAGACTGTGAATGTGACCCAGGCCACCGCCGTCCGGCCTGTGCCCGGCCAGGAGGCCAGCGCCGAGATCGTCGTTGCCCTCGATTTCGCCGACGCTCAACTGCTCGCCGACCATCTGCGCGTGCGCCGCCCGGTGGTGCTCGACCTTCGCGAGACAGAGCCGGAGACAGTCAGGCGTCTTGTCGACTTCTCGAGCGGCATCACATACGCCCTCGAAGGCACCATGCAGAAGATCGCCCAGGGCGTGATTCTGGTAGCTCCGGCTCGCACCACCCTGGGTGCCGAGGAGCTACAGCGACTGGCCGACCTCGGCCTGTATCAGCTCGATACGTGATCGGCCGACGCTGAAGTGACCGGCATCCTCGCCAACATCGTTCTGGCGGCCATCTTCGCCCTGATCATCCGCATCATCCTGGACTGGGTGCAGGTTCCGGCCGGTCATCCAGTCGGCAGGCTGCGCTCGGCGCTGGCATCAGTCACCGATCCGCTGCTGCTGCCGTTGCGGCGATTGATACCGCCGCTTCGGTTGGGAGCAGTTGCACTCGATGTCTCTGTGATCGTTCTGCTGGTGGCGCTGCAGATTCTCTACCGGGTGCTGGTCTCCGCCTGACCTCACGTTTGGTGGTGGGGGCCCCGGGAACTTTTCGCGAACCAGGGCTATGCTGTCCACATGGATTTGAGCGCTATTGACGTACAACAGAAGACATTTCGTGAGCGATTTCGCGGGTATGACCCCGACGATGTCGAAGACTTTCTCGACCGCGTTGTCGAGACGCTGCGTGGTCAGGAGCTGAAGCTCCAGCAGCAGCAAGAGCAGCTGGACGGACTCTCACAGGACCTGGCGGGCACCAAAGAAGCCGAAGAGGCGATCAAGCGCACCTACATCACCGCACAACGCACCTCGCAGGAAATGGTGAACGAGGCTCAGGAGAAGGCAGACGCCGTCCTGGAGCAGGCCAATACCGAGGTCACGACCCTGGTGGGCGATGCCCGCAGCCAGGCCGAGACGCTCGTCGTTGATGCTCGCAACGAGGCCGACAAGATGCTCGGCGACGCGCGGGCCGAGACCAAGCGGACCCGGGAAGAGGCGGCCGCCGAGCACGAGACACTGCAGCGACGGGTCGCTCAGCTCCGGACCGCAGTCTCAGATATGCAGACCCGGCTCAAGGCATTCGCCGAGACGGCCGCGGTTGAGCTGGAAGGCCTGGGCGCCTCGATCGATCTGGAAACCCACTCAATCTCCGAGATCCTGGAGCAGGCAGCCGAGGTCGACGAGGCAGTCGATATCACCGAAGCTGAGCTGGAGGAAGCTGACGATGAGACGGAGGCGCCGGCCGAGGTAGAAGCGCTGGTATCCGAAGGTGAGGCGGTTGTCGAAGACGGGGCCGACGAAGCCCGGGAAGCGGCCTATCTGCAGCAACCCCGCGGCCAGCGTCCCTGGGAGCGGGCCTAGCTCTTCCGCTGGCCGAGCGAACCGGTCAGGACTTCTCCAGGTCGATCTTCATCTCGGCGTCGCCAATCTGGATCGCAATCCCGTCGGGCAGGTCGCGGCGCTCGATAGCGGTGGTTAGAACCTCGCCCGCGATGTAGTCGGCATACCGCTCGAGAGCGGCGATCACCTCTTCGTTCTCGGTATCCCACAGCAGCCGGATCCGGTCGGCCACGTGCAGGTCGCGATCCCGGCGCACCGCCTGGACGCGGTTGACGATCTCGCGGGCTACCCCTTCGGTGACCAGATCAGGCGTGAGCAGGCAGTCGATAGCCACCGAAAGCGGACCGTCGGCCGCGACCACCACCCCCTCGTTGGCCTGGCGGGTGATGACCACGTCATCGGCGGTTAGCTCGGCGCCCCCGACGAGCGTGACTGTCTCACCATCGAGCAACCGGTGCAGTTGATCGGAGTCCAGATCCTCGATCGCGGCCGCCACCGGCTTGACCTCCTTTCCGTACCGGGGTCCAAGCGCCTTGAAGTTGGCTTTCCCGTGCAGGGTGACCAGAGCTGCCTCATCCGAGGATGTCTCGACCGCCTTGACGTTGAGCTCGTCGGCGATCAATTCCGAATGTGAAGCGAGAGCACTGAGCATCGCCGGGTCGCGGCTCACCACGGTCACGCTGCTGAGCGGCTGGCGGATCCGCAGGTCGTTGGCAACCCGCAGGGAGCGTCCGATCCCGACCGCGGTACGGACCGTTGCCATGGTGTCCTCCAGAACCGAATCGATCAGGCTGGCCTGGCTCACGGGATAGTCCTCGTGGTGGATGCTGGCGGGCCCCGCCGTCGGCCGGTGGGCGACGACCAGGTCCTGATAGATGTGCTCCGTGATGAAAGGCAGAACCGGGGCGATCACCTTCCCGAACGTCACCAGCACCTCGTGCAGGGTGGCGAAGGCGGCCAGCTTGTCACGGTCGCTGCCCGATTG
>JBPCTX010000028.1:0-4819 GCA_051011455.1 Acidimicrobiia bacterium
GGTAGGGCCTTCGGGATCGGTTATCCCCATAAAGATGGCGATGCGGGCGCGGGGGTTGATGGCGTTGCTGGTCCACCACTTGCGGCCGTTGATCACGTACTCGTCTCCGTCACGCTCGATGCTGGCCTGGATGTTGCGGGCATCCGAACTGGCTACCTCGGGCTCGGTCATGGCGAAGCAGGACCTGATCTCCCCTTCCAGCAAGGGCTGCAGCCACTGATCCTGTTGCTCGGGCGTGCCGAACTCGGCCAGGATTTCCATGTTCCCGGTGTCGGGGGCCGAGCAATTGAAGACCTCTGACGCCCACCACACTCCCCCCATGATTTCGGCGAGCGGGGCGTATTCCACGTTGGTGAGCCCGGGACCGAAGCGCTCGTCGGGAAGGAAGAGATTCCAGAGCCCTTCAGCCCTGGCGATCGCCTTGAGCTCGTCCAGCACCGGGGGAATGTGGAGCGGGTCACCGGAGTCGACAATGGCCTCTTCAAAAGCCTCCTCGACCGGGTAGATGTGCTGGTCCATGAATTCGAGCACGCGGGTGGCGAGCTCGGCGGCGCGGGGGGTGGGGGTTATGTCCATGCCGCCAGGGTAATGACACGGAGATCAGCCCTGCAGTCTCCGTCGGCCCAGGCTCAGCAGGTTCTTGTCGAAAGCGTCGTCAGGGGGGTGGTTTGTGTCGCACCCGGTCGGTATAGTCGAACATATGTTCGATACCATGAACGTGACCGAGAAACGGGCTATCCCCGATTTCGACGCCATGGAGCCGGGGCCTGCCCTGGCCGCGTTCCTGGCCGGCGTGCATGTCAACGAGCTGTCCGGCCATGACCGGATCATCGTGCTGCGGGCACATCAGCGTCTGGCCAACCACTATGCAGCCGCGGTGTACAAGGACATGGCCGCAGTGTCCGACTCCCTGCATGAGTCAGAGGATGATTGGCTGCTGGCCAACGAGCAGGCCGCCGCTGAGATCAGAGCTGCCTTGTCTCTGACCCGGCGCAGCGCCGATTTCGAGCTGGACTTCGCCCTCGGCCTGCGACGACGGTTGCCGGGGGTTTGGGAGATGCTGGCCTCGGGCGACATCGACACCCGACGGGCGCGGGTGATCGTGACCGGGACCAGCCACCTCCCCATCGTTGCCGCCCGGGAAGTGGCCGGTCGGGTACTGGAAGAGGCGACAGGGCTCACCACCGGTCAACTGGCAGCCCGACTACGGCGACTGTGCATCGAAACAGACCCCGAGCAGGCCCGGGATCGGTACCAAACCTCAGTGGCGGAGAGGCGGGTCGTCACCGAGCCAAGCCCCGATGGGACGGCTCACCTGTTTGCTCTCGACCTTCCCCCGGATCGGGTGGCGGCAATTACGGACCATCTCAACCAGTTGGCTCGGCGCCTGCGCGGTCCCGGTGAGACCCGGAGCATGGATCAGATCCGCGCCGATGTCCTCACCGACCTCCTATCCGGTGTGCCCACCGATGGGCGTGGCGGCATGGTGAACATCCACGTCGACCTGGAAACTCTTGCTCGCCTGTCCGACCATCCCGGCGAACTGGCCGGCTACGGGCCCATAATCTCGGACCTAGCCCGGCAGGTCACAGAGACCAGCCCCCACCTGAGCTGGGAGTACACCATCACCCACCCGGACAGCGGGCAGGTCGTCGCCACCGGAACCACCCGACGCCGGCCCACCCGGGCCCAACAACGTCGTGTCCAAGCCCAGAACCCAACCTGCATCTTCCCGGGCTGTCGGATGCCTGCGGTAGATAGTGACCTCGACCATGCCCATCCGTACTCGGAAGGCGGCCCGACCACCCCGGCCAACCTGGCCCCCTTGTGCCGGCACGACCATCGAATCAAACATCAGGCGGGTTGGACCTACCAGGCCAGACCAGACAACTCCCACCAATGGACGACGAAGCTCGGTCGTATCTACACGTCCAACCGGTCCCCACCGTGAGAAGGCGCGCTAGGTGACCGTCACAATCAACTCGCCGATGCCATCGACCTGACCGTGGAGGTGATCCCCGCGGGTGACCGGGCCCACTCCGGCCGGCGTGCCGGTGAATATGAGGTCGCCGGGCGCCAGCACAAAGAGCTCCGACAGGTACGAGATGATCTCGGGAACCTTCCAGATCATCTGATCCAGGTTCCCCTCCTGCCTCATCTCGTCGTTGACATCCAACCGGATCTGCCCTTCAGTCGGATGGCCGATGGTGGCGGCAGGCACCATCTCACTGCACGGTGCAGCCCCCTCAAACGCCTTGCCGACCTCCCACGGCCGGCCCAGCTTCTTGGCCTCTCCTTGCAGGTCCCGCCGGGTCATGTCGAGCCCGACTCCGTACCCATAGACATGGTCGAGCGCCTGGTCGATCGGAATGTCGGATCCCCCCGAGCTCAGCGCGACGACCAGTTCGATCTCGTGATGGACGTCGCTGCTCTTTGGGGGATATCGAAACCTGCCATCCAGTACCAGGGAGTCGGGGTTCTTCTGGAAGAAGAAGGGCGGATCCCGGTCAGGGTCAAAGCCCATTTCGACGGTGTGGGCCGCGTAATTGCGGCCCACGCAGTAGACGCGGCGGACGGGGAAGAGCAGCTCGCTCCCCCGCACGGGCAGAGTCGGCGTCTCCGACGGTGTGAATACGTAGCTCATCGGCTGGCGTCAACCCTAGGACGGCTCGGGCCGGCCAGGGCTTGGGCCAGTAGCTCCAAATACTCGGCCCGTTCCACTTCGATGGCCCCCATCGAGGCCAGATGAGGAGTTTGCCATTGCACATCGAAGAGCGAGAATCCCTGCTCCATCAGACGCTCGGCGATGCGAACCATTGCCACCTTGGAAGCATCCGACACTCGATGAAACATCGACTCACCGGCGAAAAGGCCTCCAACGGCAACCCCGTACAGCCCGCCTGCCAGGGAACCCTCGTCGGTCCACACTTCGACGCTGTGCGCCCAACCGAGCTCGTGGAGGCGCTCGTAGGCAACCGACATCTCCTCGGTGATCCAACCGTGATCGCGGGTGGGATCGGCGCAGCCGGCCACGACGGCCGAGAAGTCGGTGTCGAAACTGACCGTGAAGCGATTGAGGGAGCGGCGCAGCGAACCGGAGACATGGACTCCGTCAAGCGGAATGATGGCCCGGGGGTCGGGCGACCACCAGGCCATCACGTTGTCCGGCCCAACCGGAGTGGGGAAGATCCCGGCCCGGTACGCCGCCAGGAGAGTTCCCGGCTCGAGGTCGGCTCCGATGCCGACAATCCCATCATCGTCGGCTGAAGCGATGGGCGGGAACACCCAGGTGGTCGCCGGCGGTTCAGTCGGATTGGCCACCGGCGACGGCTAGATCCCGCCCGAGAAAGTGTCGCACTGGTTGGGATCGCCCGACTCGAAACCCCGATTGAACCAATTGACTCTTTGCTCAGAGGTGCCGTGGGTGAATGTGTGCGGGTTTACATATCCCTGGGTGGTCTGCTGGATGCGATCGTCACCGACTGCTGCCGCCGCCGTCAGAGCCTCTTCGATGTCTCCCGGTTCCAGATCCGCCGCCGCACTGTGAGCCCAGACTCCGGCCAGGCAGTCGGCCTGGAGCTCCTGGCGCACCGACAGAGCGTTGCGGTCCTCGACATTCGCCGAACCCTGCAGGTCCTGGACCTCGCTCATGATCCCGAGCTCGTTCTGCACGTGATGGGCGTATTCGTGTGCCACGACGTAGGCCTGGGCGAAGTCACCGGCGGCTCCAAATTGCTGCTGCAGCGTGGTGAAGAAGTCGAGGTCAAGGTAGACGTGGCTATCCAGGCTGCAGTAGTGCGGACCAATCGCGGCGGTAGCCCCTCCGCAAGCCGACGCGGTTGAGTCGGTGAACAGCACGAAGGTGGCCGGGCTATAGACCCGATCGACAGATGCGAAGACCGCCGTCCAGGTCTCCTGGATATCGAAGTCCAGGTAGGTCATGAAATCCACCAGTTCGGCATCCGGATCCGGGGCGGATGACAGGTCTTCTCCGGCCGGCGCCTCGGGAGCCGCCAGCTGCCCGAACACATCTTCAACGTTGAAGCCGCCCTCTCCGCCCCCGAAGAACAGGGCCACGAGCAGCGCAACGATTCCCATCCCACCGACCGCCGCTCCCCCAACGGCCTTGCCTCCTGGCCGTCTGCGGTCCTCAACGTGAGACTTGCCCTCGACTTTGCGCCACCTCACCCAACTACCTCCTCGGGGCAACAATATCGGGACTGCCCGACCGTCGCCGACTGCCTTTACACTTCAGACATGAGCACCAAGCACTACGGCATGTCCGTTCACACCAGTCTGTCCCTCCAGGACGCTGAAGACCAAATTCGCGCCGCATTGGGCACTGAGGGATTCGGGATCCTGACCGAGATCGACGTCGCTGCCACCCTCGAAGCCAAGCTGGGTGTCCAGCGTCGGCCCTACAAGATCCTTGGTGCCTGCAACCCCACTCTCGCCAAGCAGGCCCTGGAGGCCGATGAGTCCATCGGCTTGCTTCTCCCCTGCAATGTGGTGGTCTACGAAGACGAGGACGGAACGGTCATCTCCGCCATCGAGCCTTTGATGATGGCCGATCTGTCTCCGGCCGTGGAGGAGATCGCCGACACCGCCCACGACGCCCTCGAGCGGGCTCTACAGCAGATTCCGATCGGCTGATCGTGGAAGCGACCGTCGATCGGGCACTCGGTCAACTAACCGGCTCCAAGGATGAATGGGCGCAGCTGGCCGTCGACCGCAAGCTGCGGTACCTGGATGGGATGCGCAAGGTCATCTCTGACCGGGCGGAGGATTGGGTAGGCCACTCCCTCGAGGGCAAACACAT
>JBPCTX010000029.1:0-3004 GCA_051011455.1 Acidimicrobiia bacterium
GGCAAGTTCTGCTCCGAGCGCTACCTCATCGGGCGTCTCGATGACTGATAGCTCCTCAAACACCGGCTCGAGAATCGGCGGAGCCTCGTCCGACCGGAAGTGGTCGTTGAGGACATGTGCCAGCAGCCGGGCGGCCCGCACAACGCCTTCTTCATTGCCGATCCCGCGGAAGTAATCGAGAGCGTCGGTGGCATACCGGACGGCCTCCTCCTCCTCCAGCAGAGCAAGGTTGGCGGCCTCGGCGGCCCGCAGCCACAACTCGGCCTGGGCGCCAGCTTCTTCGGTGATGTCGAGCGCCTGTTTACACAAGGTGAGCGCTTGTTCGTGTGACTGGAGATCGGCTGCTCGACCAGCCGCATCGCGTAAGGCGTGCCGGGCCCGGTCTGCCAGCGCCTCGGCCTCAGCTCCGGCCGGGCTGGCCCGGTAGGCGTCCACGTAGTGGCTGGCCACTATTCCGGCCACCTCAACGTCATCGAACCTCTCGTAGTACTCGGCGACCTTGAGATGCCGATCCCGGCGCTCGTCCTTTGTGAGTCGACTGTATGCCACCTCGCGAATCAGACCCTGCACGAACTTGTACATGCCCCGTTCCGGCGACTTGGGATCGGCTTCCACCTCGAGCAGCTCGTTGTGCACCAATTCCCGCAGTCGGGACTCAAGCTCCTCTGAATCCTCATCGCGCAGCACCGACAGCCCGTCGATGGTGAACGTTTGGCCGAGAACCGCCCCGTCCTGAGCCATATCACGGTCGGCGGGATCCAGACGGTCGAGACGGGCGCCGATGACAGCTTGCAGGGACTCGGGGACGGCCAACTCGGCGAGATCACCGACCAAACGGAACTCCTCGCCGTCTCGAACCAGGTCGCCGCCGGCCAGCAGCATCCGGACGAATTCGACGGCGTATAGCGGCATGCCGGCGGCCCTGGCGGCGATCAGCTCAGCCGCATCGGCCGGCATCCCGGGGGCCAGACCCGCCACGAGTTCGCGCATGGAGTGCTCGGGCAGCGGAGGCAAGTGCATGGAGAGCAGGCTCTGGCGACCGGAGCCCCAGCCCGGCCTGATCTCCAACAGATCCGGCCGGGCCAATGTCAGAACGAAGATCGGATGACTGCGAGAGCGATCTACCAGCTCCTCGATGAAGTCGAGGAGGCCGGCATCGGCCCAATGCAGGTCCTCGAACACCAGAACCGTGGGCCCCTGATCGGCGATGCGCTGAAAGAAGGTGCGCATGGCGGCAAACAGCTCGGTCCGGTCCCCGGCCGGCATCTCGTCCAGGCCCAGCAGGCCCGCCAGCCGTGGCTCGATCCATTTCTGCTCTTCCTGATCGGGAACGAACTCGGCTACGGAAGTGCGAAGCTTGATGCGCGACTTGTGCGGCTCCTCACCCTCGGCGATCCCGGCCCGGCGCCTGACCATCTCGCCCAGCGCCCAGAAGGTCAGCCCGTCGCCGTAGGAAGGCGAACGGCCTTGATGCCAGAAGAAGTTCTCGACCAGACCGTCGATGTACCGAAGCAACTCGGCGGCCAGCCGGCTTTTGCCGATTCCGCCTTCACCGACGATGGACACGAGCCGAGCCCGGCTGTCCCGTCCGGTGGCGTGCAACTGGTCTTTCAACAAGCGCAGTTCATCTTCACGGCCCACAAACGGCGCCTCGATGCCCGCTGCCCTTCCGCGGCCTCCTCGTTCCGAGATCACCCGCAAG
Source organism: Acidimicrobiia bacterium (assembly GCA_051011455.1). GTDB lineage: Bacteria > Actinomycetota > Acidimicrobiia > Spongiisociales > SHLN01 > SHLN01. The sequence goes on from JBPCTX010000029.1 coordinate 1,703, forward strand.
GCTCGATAGGCGGGAACGGGCGAGCTCTTGCCCTTCATTTCCTTCTCGCCGAGCGGCTCACAGGCGATGGAGTTCTCGACGATCCGGAAAGTCGACTCACCAATTGCCACCGTTCCCGGCTCGGCGATGGACTGCAGGCGCGAGGCAGTGTTTACGAGGTCGCCGACCACCAGGCCTTTCTCGTTCCCGCCCGGACCGACAGAGGCTTCCCCGGTCAAAACGCCTGCACGCAAGGCCAGATCCGGGACCCCGATCTCGTCACCAAGCTCGTCGATCATGTCGACGAGCTCGAGAGCGGCACGCACTGCCCGCTCGGCGTCGTCCTCGTTGGCCGCCACCGCTCCCCACACCGCCATGACGGCGTCGCCGATGAACTTGTCAACGCTGCCGGCAAATCGCTCCAGGATCTCACTGGCGCGATCGAAGTACACCGTCAACATCGCCCGCACCTCTTCGGGGTCGCGGGACTCCGAATAGGGGGTGAAGCCGACCAGGTCGGCGAATAGGACGGTCACCAGTCTCCGCTCGGCCTTGGCCGGAGTCTGTGACGTTGCCGCCGGTGCCGGCGGCTCTGCCTCGGGCTCGGATGACGCAGCGGCGGGCGGACCGTCTGCTACCGCCTCGCCGCACTCGGAGCAGAATTTGGCTCCGGCGGCCACCTCGTGGCCATTGGGGCAGACATGAGCCAGCTTGGTCCCGCATTCACTGCAGAACTTGGCACTGGATTCGTTGATATGACTACAGGACGGACACTGCATTGGCCACCTCGAAGGACGATCCTACAGAACCGTGTCGCGAAATCCCCGGTTGCGGACGCTTGACAAGTGGTCCGGCTACGCTGACCGCCATGGACCGCCGCATCTTCGGGCTTGAAAACGAGTACGGAGTCACCTGCACGCTTCGTGGTCAGCGCCGCCTTTCTCCCGACGAAGTCGCCCGTTATCTGTTTCGACGCGTGGTCAGTTGGGGTCGCTCATCCAACGTATTCCTGGAGAACGGAGCCCGTCTCTACCTGGACGTCGGCAGTCACCCCGAGTACGCAACGCCCGAGTGCGACAGCCTGTACGACCTGGTTGCCCATGACAAAGCCGGGGAGCGAGTGCTGGAGGGCCTGGTGCAGTCGGCCGAGCGGCGGCTGGAAGAAGAGGGCATCCGGGGCGAGATCTTCCTCTTCAAGAACAACACCGATTCCGCCGGCAATTCGTATGGCTGTCACGAGAACTACCTCGTTTCTCGGCAAAGCGACTTTCAGCGCATCATCGATACCCTCATTCCGTTCTTTGTCACGCGACAGGTCTACGC
>JBPCTX010000030.1:0-2961 GCA_051011455.1 Acidimicrobiia bacterium
GCACCTACCGCTACTTCATCCTCAACCGTCGCTGGCCGGATCCGTTCCGGGCCCGGACCACCTGGCACTACCGGTATCCCCTGGATCTGGACCGGCTCAACGCGGTTGGCGATCACGTGGTCGGCGAGCACGAGTTCGCCTCGCTGTGCAGGAACCATGAAGGCAAGAGCACCCGTCGTCGGGTCGTCACAGCGCAGTGGCGAGCCGCCCCGGAGGAGGTCGTGATGTTCGAAATCTCCGCCGACTCCTTCTGTCACCAGATGGTGCGGTCGATAGTGGCGCTCTCGGTGGAGGTTGGCCGCGGAAACGGTGAACCCGATGATGTTCCCAAGATCCTGGAGCAAGAAGATCGGAACGCCGCCCGGGGAGCCGCCCCCGCCAAAGGCCTGTTCCTCTGGCGGGTGGATTACTAGCCCGGCTGCGCCCGTCATCGGTGGACCGGGCGTCTCGCAGCCAGTAGGGCGTTGCACACCGAGCGGAATCCACGAACTCATATCCGTTCTGTGTGTGTTCCTGGCGTGGATCCTGAGAAGCCGGTTGACCTTCTCTTGGCGGCGGCCGTGGGCCGATGGCCGGCCGCCGTTTTCGCATTAGCGAAACAGGATTCTCCCGCTATCATCTCTCTGTTCCCGCAACCTCTTTGGGGAGTTTTCACCGCGTGAAACAGCAGAAGACCTATACACCGCGTGCCGGAGATATCGAGCGCGTGTGGTGGACGGTGGATGCCACCGACCTGCCGCTCGGCCGTCTCGCCTCCGAGATTGCCCGCATCCTGCGTGGGAAGCACAAGCCGCTGTACACCCCTCATCTGGATGTCGGCGATCACGTAATCGTTCTCAACGCGGAGAAGGTTGCGGTCACCTCCGGCAAGTCCGAGAAGAAGATCTACTACCGGCACAGCGGATTCCCCGGTGGGATCAAGGCGGAGTCTTTCGAGAACCTGCGCGCCCGCCGTCCCGAGGCGATCATCGAGCGGGCCGTCAGAGGCATGCTTCCCAAGAACCGACTGGGGCGGGCCATGTTCCGCAAGCTGCGTGTCTACGCCGGCCCCGACCACGAGCACGGCTCGCAGAAACCGCAGCCGCTCGAATTCAAGATTGCGAAAGTAGAGAGCAACTGATGGCCGACGAACTCGCCCGCGCAACAGGCCGACGCAAGCGGTCCCGGGCCCAGGTCCGCATCATGGAAGGTGAGCCGGGTTTCAACCTGAACGGTAAGCGCCTCGAGGAGTATTTCCCGACCATGGCAATGCGGGTGCGGGTGCTGGAGCCGCTCCGCGCAGTAGAGATGGAGGGGCGTTACTCCATTCACGCCAAGCTGCAAGGTGGGGGAACCACCGGTCAGATCGATGCCCTTCGTCTCGGGATTGCCCGGGCGCTCGAGGTGATCGACCCCGAACTGCGTGATGTTCTGAAGAAGGGCGGCTTCCTGACCCGCGACGCCCGCCGGGTGGAGCCCAAGAAGTACGGTCTGCGTAAGGCCCGTCGCGCCCCGCAGTACACCAAGCGCTAAGTGCTCACCGAGGGTCGACGACTCTTCGGCACCGACGGAGTTCGGGGCAAAGCCAACGAGGAACTCACCGTCGACTTCGCCATGGACCTGGCCCGGGCGGCCGCCGACGACATCAGTGGTCCGGTCGTCATCGGGCGCGACACGCGGCGATCCGGCGAGATGCTCAGCCTGGCGATGCAGGCCGGATTCCACTCGGTCGGGGTCGACACCGAGGACCTGGGAATCATCCCGACCGCAGCGATCGCTCACCTGACGGATGAGGCCGATGCCTCGATGGGCGTTGTCGTCTCCGCCTCCCACAACCCGGCCGAAGACAACGGAATCAAGTTCTTTGGGGGCGACGGCGGCAAGTTGAGCGACGCCCTGGAAGACAGGATCGAACTGCGTCTACGGCAGGGGGCGCCGTGGCGGGTGCCGCGATCCGGAGTAGGAATCCGGCTGCCCCGCCCGGACGCCACTGAGCGATACCTCGAGTGGCTCAAACGTGATGTGGCCTACACGCTGCGAGGCATCGACGTGGCCCTCGACGCCGCCAACGGTGCTGCCTTCCTGGCCGCGCCCCGTCTGTTCGAGGACCTCGGCCTCAACGTGGCCGCGTTCGCCTGCGAACCGGACGGCCTCAACATCAACGACGGATGCGGAGCCACCCACCCCGACTATCTGGCCGGCCGGACTGAGGGGCGGATCGGATTGATCTTCGATGGAGATGCCGACCGCTTCATCGCGATCGATGAGGATGGACTCCCTCTCAACGGCGACGTGATCATGGGGATCATTGCCCGGCATCTTCATGAGCAGGGAGCCCTCAAGAACGACACAGTCGTAGTCACCGTCATGACCAACCTTGGCTTCCGCCGGGCGATGGACGATCTGAGCATCAACGTCATCGAGACCGCAGTGGGGGACCGGTATGTCCTGGAGGCCATGCGTGAGCACAAGGCCAACCTGGGTGGCGAGCAGTCCGGGCATGTCATCTTCCTTGACCATATCGGGACCGGAGACGGGCTGCTGACTGCCCTGCGGTTGCTGGAAGTGGTGGCCGCCACCGGTAAGCCGCTCACCGAGTTGCGTCAGGTGATGACGGAGTATCCGCAAGTACTGCGCAACGTGCGGGTTGCCGACCGGGACGGCCTGGACTCTGCCGATGCGGTCTGGGCGGCCGTCAGTCACACCGAAGAGCTTCTCGGCGCCGGCGGCCGGGTCCTGATCCGCCCTTCCGGCACCGAACCCCTCGTCCGGGTGATGGTGGAAGCCGCCACCAAATCCGACGCCGCCACCATCGCCGACGACCTGGCGTCAGTGGTCAGAGGCGCCCTCGGCGAATAGTCGTTGAGCTTTGCTCAACGAGCCGTCAGCTATCAGCCGTCAGCTGACAGCCAGAACCTCCTCCCCATGATCGAGCATGCTCGTGGGCTGTGGGCTGTGGGCCGAAAGCTGATAGCTGATAGC
>JBPCTX010000031.1:0-3508 GCA_051011455.1 Acidimicrobiia bacterium
GGAGACAACAGTCCCCTGTCAGGAGACGCAGCCAGCCATCAGATGGAGGGCGGACGATCCCGCCGCGGCCTGGGCAAACGGCTGGCAGATGGTGATCGACGGAGACAACCGGGGCGTGTTCACTCCCGGCACGATTGTCACCAGCAACAGCGGCCCTGCTCAGGCGATCGAGCCGGTTCCAGTCGGAACTCACAAGCTGACCGTCAACGTGCACTGGGAAAGGCTCTTTGCCAGCGATCTGGATCAGGGATTCGGTTCGTTCAGCATCAGCGCCACTGTCGAAACTGCCGAGTGCGACGGCTAGCTCCTGCGGCCCAACATCTCCCTGATTTCCTGGCGCAGCTGCTCGGCCTCGACCGTGGCCCGCTCGGACTGGCGACGTGCGATGTGCATCGCCACCAGGCGGGCAATCAGGACAACCAGGTAGACCTGGCCGAGGAGAGCCTCAATCACGGTTAGAGCTTTGGCTCCTTCCGTCACCGGGGAGATATCTCCGAACCCGAGGGTGGTGAGGGTGACGAAGCTGTAATAGAACAGCGAGGAGTCACCGGTCTCCACGTTCCGGGGAGGCTGGAAGGCTGCCGGGTCGGCGTAAGCCATCCACGAGAAGACCGTCCCGAACAGAAGCCCGATCAACAGATAGGCCGAGACCGCCGCGAAGATCACATTGCTGTTGACCCGCCGCTGGGTGAGAACGTACCTGAGGATCATCACCAGCGTCGTAACTGCGAACACTGTGGTCAGGAAGTTGCCGGGACCGAGCAGTCCCCCGACGTCGGTGAGGACCCCGGCGACGGTCAAAACAAACGCCGGGACGATAATCGCCACGTGCACGTTGAAGAGCCGTTGGGAGCCCTCTGTGCCCCGGATCGAGATCAGGACGGCCGAGTAGACGAAGAGGTTCATGGGTATCGAAGCCCAGTCGTCTCCCGCGTAGGCCTCGGCGAATAGGTAGACGGCCACTATCAACAGAATCACCACGAAAAAGCTGCGACTCAGTTCGTCGAGCTTGGCCCTGGCGCGGTCCGACAACTCCATATCAATGATTCCAGCAGGTCATCGGCCGCCGGGAAGGACCCCCGGTCAACCGACCAGCTCCCGCCGGCCGGACAAGTAGTCGATGACGTCGGCGGCCGAGTAGAACATCCCATCCTCCACGCCCTCCATCAGAGCGCGGACACCGCGAAAGTCGGATCCGGCCGTGACGATGGGCGGCTCCTCATAGTCGCTTCTGACCCGATACTGGGGCAGTCCCGCCGTCGCCAACAGCCCATTGCATAAACAGGAACGCCCCTGCGTGTTGGCTGCCCTGCCTCCCTTCACGTCGCTATATGCGCGAAGGGGCTCGGCCGGGCACCGATAGCCGACCGAGCCGCTGTCGGTCTTGTATGGCACTCGCAGCGCACCCAGGTCGCAGACGCGGCTGCGGCCGTCGTAGACCTCCTCGTCGGACAACGTGCCGTCCACCTGAACGATGCGGAAAGGAAACCCGGTTGGTGATGCCCGCCAATCGGACCGCACCTCGACACTGCCCTCTGCCATCTGGGCCAGAATCCTGCGTTTGAGGTCCGGGACCAGGCCCGACTCAGCGCAAAAGGCGAACGCAGTCCCCAGTTGGATACCGACTGCGCCGGCCCCTTGCGCTTCAGCCAGTCCGGCCGGCGTCCCGAACGATCCCGCCAGCCAGAAAGGGAGGCCGATGTCATGAAGCCGGCCCAGGTCGACTTCGTCGCGCTCGTCGTAGACCGGTTGGCCCAGGTCATCTGTCCGGCGGGGGCCGCGGGGTGGAGCATTGTGGCCGCCCGCGCTGGGAGCCTCCACGATGAAGCCGTCGGGTGGTTCCGGCAGGGCCGCCAGACCCTCGGCCAGGTCGACCGACGCCACGATGGCCAGGAAGTCCGGCCTCCTCACCACCGGGGGCGTGCCCCCGAATAGCTCTATCGGATCGAAGTACACCTCGATCTCGTCATCGGCCGCAGTGAGTCCCTGAACCCGAAGGCCGAGACGAGTTGACTCATGCCTGGCCAGCTGTGAGATCAGCTCCGGCATCTCCCTGGGGTTGCCTGCTCCGACGATCACGAAATCCACTCCGGCCAGGATTGCGCCGTAGATGGAGAACGGGATCGGGAGCTCGACCTTCCGCAGGTAGTTGATTCCGACCAGGCCGTCGTGCCCTTCCTTGGCCAGGAAGACCTCCACGAAGTTGGCCGCCACGGTCAGCTCTTGGAGAGCTCGATCCGGTTCGATCGTGAAGGTGCGAACGTTCTTGAACGGCCGGTCCTTGTTCTTGCCACCCGCAACGAAGTAGGAGTCGAGCACCCGTGCCGCGACCTCCGGATAGGGGAAGGAATCAAGGGCTCTTCGCACGTCGCCGCCTGGATCTCCCAGTTGGAGACGGCGGGCCATGACCACCTCCAGGATGGTCCCGGATACCACGCCCAGCTCGCCGCGGATGGACACTGCCCGGGCCAGCGGCCAGCCTGAGATCGCAACGCCCATCCCGCCCTGAATGATCCTTGGCAATCGGCGGCTGTCCATGACGGATGATCTCCCCTCGAGACCGGAAGCGGGTAGGGCCGAACTTCCACTCCTCTCAATCATCGGACCCTCGGAGTGCCCCAGGAGTTACGGGTCGGTCACGAGCCGGGCAGGCGCTCCTGGTTCTTGCGCCAGTAGAGGTAGTAGGCGGCCAGCAACAGTCCGAGTCCAACCATCCAGAGTGGCCAGAAGGCCGGGTCGGCCAGCGGTCGCGCCGGCTCCAGCACCTCAAACGAGGTGACTTCCAGATAGGACTCACCGCCCCTATCCGGGTCGTGGTGGTGCCAGACCCCGGTGGCAGCCACGAGCGGGCCTCGCAGGCGGTAACCGCCCGGCTCCTCCAGGTCGAAGCCGAGCTCGGCCCCAAACCTGACACCGATGCCCGTGTTGCCTTCACCGTGAGTACCGCTCTCCCGCAGCGGGCGCTCTGCGTATGAGTCATCGTTCAGCTGAGTCCACACGGTCCCGTCGTTTCGGACTCCGAAGTCGCCGACCAGTTCGCCGACCACCATCACCGTCGTTCCGTCGTAGCGGGCACCGGCGGTAATCAGCTCTTCGGCCGGGGTGGCCGACTGAGCTGCAGCAGGGACCGCCATCGCCAGAAGCGTGACCACCAGTGCCAGTATCCGCAGCATCATCGACCCCTCACCCAGGCGACCAGGAATCCCACCAGCGAGAACACCGCAATGAATTCGAGCCGTCCCAGCCACATCTGCACCGCGTAGGTGAGCTTTAGCAAGAACGGCATCGTCGGCTCGGTCACCCCGACCGACAATCCGACCGAAGCGCCGGCCGAAACCGACTCGAACAAAGCCTCCTGCAGCCCGTAGCCGTAGCCAAGGGCCACGCCGGTCCCGAGCAGGAACAGGGCAACAAACAACAGTGAAACGGTCATCACCGCCTGGCCCAGTTCCGGGGTGAAGCGGCGCACTCCGTTCTGAAAGTAAGTGCTCGACTGAATGGCCCGCTC
>JBPCTX010000032.1:0-2561 GCA_051011455.1 Acidimicrobiia bacterium
GGCTTGTTCGGGTCAGCGCTTTCAAAGTTGCACCATGCACCAAAGGCGTAGGACTGATCGCAGGCTTCAGCGCCGGTTGTCGGGCCAGCCCAAATAACCTCTGGCATTCCATCCAGCTCGTTGACCCCAGCCCAGATTCCACGCTCCGATCGATTCGGCTGGATATTGACCAAGGGCTTGTTCAGAGGATTCTCAGGGGTAGTCCCGGTGATGAGAGTCCCGTCCCCTTCCAGGGTATCGGCAGTGAAGTGCTCTGTGACGGTCAGGTCCCCGGTCACGTCCGCCCCCTCAGCGAACACGACATGTTGTCGGTTCGTGAGAGAGGCGGCGTGTGTGGCACTGCCGACAAGGAGTAGGATCGGCAGTAGCAGAGCTGCGAGGATAGTCATAGGCAGGGAGATCCAGGGCCGAAGGGCGTCCTGATCCTCTCCGATGAGACCATAATCCAAGTCGATCCGGTTCCCGGTCGTGTACTTGGCTACGATCTGAACATCTGTGGAGTTCAGAGTGTGGTTCCGCACTACCTCTTCACGGGTAGGCGGGGCATGGATGGTGGGCATGGCTACTCTCCAAGGTACCGGTTGACTTCGATCATCAGGGCCGTGCCGGTGGCATCGTAAGCGATGGCTCCGTAGACATGGCCGATAACAAATTCGTGGCTGATCCCGTATCCGGGCTCCAGCGTGGCTCCATTCCACTGGGCATCCGCTCCTCCGGTGTTCTGGACGGCAATGGAGAGCGCTCCCTGGTCCACGGTCCCGGCATCGGTGACCCTGAAGGACTGCGGAGTCATGACTCGCTGCGAGGCGAGCATGTCTACCAGCTCCTGAAGGAGTTGGCGTTGCTGCACCGATGTGGAAGAGCCTGCGTTCTGTACACAACTGGTCATGGTCTATTCCTTTTTAGCGAAAAGGCCCGGCCCTGTTAGGGACCGGGCCAATCTCGCGCACTGGCGTTGCAGTAGGCGCCAGGGAGGATGAGGAACTCCCCGGCACCTCGGTGATCAGGCCTGGTCGAAGGAATCCCAGACCAGCTTGGCCGGGGCATTCGCATCGATGTCTTCCGCTCCCGCGAAAGTCACGACCACATGGGTCGTGTCGGTGATCGTGGTCAACGTGCCCAGGATAACCGTGGTCAGGTCGGCTCGGAGAACGCTGATGGTGTCGCCCGCGGCTGCCGTGGCCGGCAATGCCGAAGCCAGGGTGTAGTCGTGGGTGATCTGCGCTCCGGAAGCCGGGTCGGTGATTGCGGAAATCACGCCGACATAGCTCTGGATCGGATCCCCGCCACCAGCGGACTCATCCTCGGAGCAGAGCTGGTAGACATCTTGGATGTCGCAGCGCCTGTGGAGGATTCCGACCGCAAAGTCGTGGTCGCCCGGCTCGGGGGCCGCACGGAACTTCGCGCGCCATCGGCCAATCTCGCCGTCCGGGTTACATTCCGGGTCGGGAATGTTGTTCCAGCGGAAGGAGCCCATGTAATCGGCGGGCATCGTCCGGACAACGTCTCCACCGAACCGCTGCACCACCGGGAGAATCCGGTTGGTGAAGACGCCCTGCATGATCGCGGAGCTGATCTGGTACGGGGCGTTGAGGTAGTCAACATTGATGTCCCACTTCGAGCCGATGGTGGTGGCAGCGGAGCTGTGCGGCCATACGCGCTCCCAGGCGCCGGCACCGTCGAGACGGTAGCGGGGCGGGAAGGGATCGTGCATGTGGACCCACTGTGAGTAGGTCGGCATGTCACCGTAGCCGTTGAGCAGCAGCTCGGGCTTCCAGTAGCGCACGTCCTCGCGGGTGGCACTGTCGTCGCGGAGCAACTGCTTGGACTCCCGGCGGGAGGTGTTGAGCCCGAACATCGGGGATCCGCCCATGTTGCCCATGGCGTACATGCCCGCCTGGTAGAACAGCCGTTCGTAGAGCAGGTCGAGGAATCCTTGCGTCAGGCGGCCAATGGAGCCGACTGTCGCAGGACTCGGGAGAGCGCCAACCGTGGCCCCGACATTGCTCAGGTCCGCGCTGGCGGCCATGATCGTGCAGTGGCTGTGGTAGTTGTCCCGGTTCCAGTTCTCCCAGACCATGCTGGTAATCTGGAGCCAGGAGCCGACGATCTTGGAGACCTGCTGCTCGAACTGCCAGTCGAAGCTGATGTCGGTCAGGCAGATGTCCGTGGTCTGGAGGACCAGCTCGTAGGGGCTGTAGGACTTCTGCTCGAAACCGTAGCTGACGGTGTGAACGGGCGGGTTACAGGCTTCGAAGGTCGGTCCCGGGTCGTCCCCGGCGGACTTCTGCATCGGATGCCACAAGGACATGGCGTCGTCCTGCGGGGCGGGAGCGGCGTGGAACTGCCACTTCGACTTGGTGTACCCCTGGCCCATCTCGTACTCGGCCTTGGGGATCATGTTGGCCCAGTAGGGCATGTTGAGCTTCATGGTCGGGTCCGCGATCTGCTCGTGGACAAAGGGCTCCGACTCGATGAAAGCCTGGTTGAGGGCTGCGGGGTCGCAAAGGCCTTGGAATGCCATCTGATCTATCCTCCGGTAACGGGTTACAGTTTGTGAC
>JBPCTX010000033.1:0-21767 GCA_051011455.1 Acidimicrobiia bacterium
AAGGGATGGTGTCCGAGACGCCCGGCGGCGCCGGGGTTGATCCGCTGCGGAGAATGAAGACGCCGATGGCAGCCGGGACGATGATGACGAGCAGGGCTACCAGCATCAGCCCACGCGAAGCGGCGGCGCGCCGCTGGTCGGGATCGACCGGGTGAGCCTCTGTCTCGGCCTCGGTAGCAAGTGCTTGCTTCACTGCTGCCCTCCTCCTGCGCCACAAGGTACGTGAGTAGTCGACCGGTCAACTAGGGCCGAAGTGCCCGCCCGGAAGGCAGATCAGCCCTCAGCGGAGGGCAGGGGCCCGGCCAGAGCGACGAGTCGGCTGATGGCGAGGGCGGCACAGCCGAGGGCCAGCCACCCGACCGCGGCGGTGAGGAGCCGCTCCACGGAGTCTGGGACGGCAGAGGGGAGAACGGGTGATGAGAAGACGGCGATGGATCCGAGAACAAACACCACGAGGGCCACGCAGGCCGCTACCGCCGCCATCGCGGCTCCGACCGGCCGTCTTCGTGCGATACGCCAGGCAGCGGCTCCCAGGATCAGTGCCAGCAAGGGGGCAAGGCTCATGGTTGGAAACGATCGGACCGGGGCCGGGGTCGCCAGCCAATCAAACGTGCTGAGGACAGTGGCGGCTAGTGCGCCGGCCACAACCAACCATCCCAACAGCTTCACCCTCAGGCGCCGCCACCATACAAGGGGGATGAGGGCCGCCATCCCTGCCAGGAGATAGGGAAGGGCAGTCACCGACGGATGCCAGTCCAGAGAACCGGATACCAGTACCGGGGTACCGTCCACCACGATCGGGATCTCCCACTCGAAGACCTCCTGCGTTGATCCTCCGATCACACCGGGCGGCCGATCTGTGTTCATCCAATGGGTCCGGTGATCGTGCCACGCGTAGGTTCCGTTGCTGCCGACCACCTCCCACTCCGGGGCGGCCTCGGCGTCGGCGGACTCAGGCACCGGGCTCTGCCCAAGCCGATCCTCGTTCACGTACTTGGATGGTGATTTCCCGTTGACCGACACCGTGCCTGTGTTGTCGATCGAGAGATACGGCTCACCGAAGTAGCCGGGGACCATGACTTCGTGTCCGGGTGACACTGTTATGACAAGAAAGGCGTCACCGCCGGCTACCTCCACCACCACTCCAACGACGTCGGGAACCACGCCGGCGACATTGGACTCGTAGTCCGTGGGCTCGGCGGGATCACCGAAGGCGGGAGCGGACTGTCCGACGAGGGCGGCCAGGGCCACTAGTGCAGCGAGGCCCGCCCTTCCCGTCCGGGTCAGCGTTGGGGCCCGCATCGCCCGTTACCCGAAGACTTTGATCTCGCCCGTCAGTTCCGGGTGGAGAGGATCGTCGACGACGTAGGTTCCGATGCTCATGGCTCGGAAGCGGATGATGTCAACCTGGCCGCCGGCACAGTAGGCATGGACCTCTTCGAGGGTCGGCTTGATGCCGTTCGGGGATGTGCCTCTCCAGTCGACGAATGCGGCCTGATGGTGGAGGAGGTGTTCTTCTTCTGAAACTCCCTCCTCGATCACCATGTCGGGCTCGGACAGCCACAGGAGCTCAGATGCCTCCAACCCGGAAACCCGATAGTGGTGCTCGGTCGACGTTCGGTTTCGCACTACCAGCTGCAAGGATCGGCCGGCCGGGACAAATAGGGAAGCCGGTTCGTAACCGTTCTCAGTGATGTCGATGTTGACCGTCATGACGAAGGGGTCAAACTCGTCTGCCACCACCGCTGGAGAGTTGTCACCCGGCCCCGTCGTTGTAGGAGCCTGGTCACCGGAGTCGCTGGAGCCACCGGAGCAGGATGCTGCCAGCACCGCCAGTGCTAGCGAGATGGCCACGAGATTCCCGACCGGGCCACTACGAGTCATGTGCTCCGCACCTCCTTATGGGAGGGTGGCGATGTAGGCGGCGATTGCTTCGACCTCTTCGTAGCTGAGCACAAGGGAGGTCATCTCCGCCCGATCCGATAAAGCCAGGAGAATGTCGTCGGTGCCCTGCCCTCGAATGTCGGGCGATGCTTGCTCCAGAATCCCCGCCCCGTCGAGACCGTGGCAATATGCGCAGCCGATGCCCGAGGCGGTCTCGTCGTACAACACCTTGCCCGCGGCGATCAGTTCGGAATCGCTTGGGCCGGCGGTGGTGGTGACTCCTGCTGTGGTGGTGGTCAACGTGGTTGCGGTTGTGGGTGCCGTGGTCGCCGGCGGGGCGGTGGTTGTGGGCGCCGGTGTTGTTGAGGGAGAGTCACCCGACTCGGAGCCGCCGCCACACGACGCCAGCAACCCGGCCGCGAACACAAGGCCCAGTGCGATTCGCGCAATCTTGCCTGTCACTGTGATCTCCCCTGTTCTTCGTGGGGACCGGCGGTCCGTCCAGACCGCCGGTCCCACAGCTTGTCGTTTCGTTATCTCTGTTGCCTAGCCAAACATCGCCAGCTTCTCAGCGAGGTAGCTGCCACGCACCCCACCGTTGTCATTGACGAGCTCGCCGGTCCAGTCGGCGTTGTAGTGGACGAAGGCCCCGGAATGGGTGTCGCCACCATTGGCGTCCGGGATCCGCGTCTTCACTTCCCTCTTCTCCATGTCGAACACGATCGTCTCAGCCGTCCCCGAGCTGGTTACCCACAGTTCGTTGGTCTGGAACGGGTTGACGGAGTTGTGATCGATGGTCTGGCCGCCGATGTAGTAGTCGCGCACAGCATCAAAGGTGACCAGGTCGATCAGACCCAGCGATCCCCCGAGGTTGTACGTCATCTCGCCTTTGCCGACCACCCACAACTCGGTCTCGTCATGATTGAGCTCGACCATGTACGGGCCGGGAACGGCCGCCTGGGTCGAACCGACCGACTTGTTGGTCGTGTTGTCGATCTTGTAGACACGGTCGTTTGATGAGTCGGCTACATAGGTCCAGAGTCCATCACTGGTAAACGCAAAGCCATTGGGGTACTGGCCAACGTCCGTTATGTACGTCACCTGGCCGCTCTCAATGTTGACCTTGGCTACCGCGGCCTGGGCGAAGGGGGCAACGCCACGCCCGCCGAGCGTGAGGCCTATGTAAAGGTTCTCGCCCTTGAGGTCCGCGTCGACTTGATACGCCTGACCGTAGAGCTGCTTCGGGCCAATCTGGAATACGACCCGGTGGTCGTCGTTCGGATCGAGCAGCAAGCTCGGCCCGCCCTGGGTCTCAACGACGATCCGGTCATTGCCGGCGGGATCAGTGAAGCCCTTCACGTGGTGGGGGCCCCTGCCCGTGCCGATTACCTGATGGAGCTTCAGCGTCCGGGCGTTGACGACCAGCAGTCGGCCGCCGGTCGGTCCTGATCGCCACGGCTGCGCGCCGTCGGCAGTAGGTACGTAGATCCACCGTCCATCGGGGGAAACACCGAGGCCGTGGGGAGTTCCCATTCGCTCAAAGCCCAGGTCGAAACCGGCCGAAGCGACGTGCTCATAGGTCATCGCGTCAATGATTTGCAGACCGGCTGCGTTGTACACCTCGGACTCGAAGCCGGCGTATCCGATACCTTCGCTGGTCACGAAGACATCAGGATGGGCGGCCACATCCCAGGCATCGTCGCCTGAGGAGTCAAACGAGTCGAGCAGCTGTACCCCTGCCGCCAGAGAGGCCGGAGTCTCCCAGCCTTCGGGGGACGGGCCCATCGCCGGATCATCTGTGGCGGCCTGCACGATCACCTGCGCTCCAGCCGAGGAAACCTGCGCCTGGAGGGCAGTGACATCGCTCTGGGCTGCTGTCAGGTCCGCCTGTGCCGCGGCCAACTGGGCGTTGACCGCATCGTAATCTTCCTGAGAAACGTCATCCCCGCTGCTGCAGGCGACGGCTGCCATTGTGAGCAGCGCCACCAGGAGCACCAGCCAGGACCTGGTCTTTCCTCTCATTTCCAACACGTCCTCTCTGTCCAACTGTGAAATAAGTCAATGTGTCGGGTCCGCCGGTGCCGTCTGCGCCTTATCGGGCGCCGGCCGCCGCCAGCCTTCTTGGCTAGTTCCTGATCCTCCAATCACTAGCGACAGAGTGAACGTCTTGAGGTTGAAGGTAAGCAATGGGCGCCTGATCATCTAGGGCCGTAGGACTCTCGGAGTAGGGCCGCCCCGGCCCTACTCTTCCTCTCCATACCGTGGTGCGATCCGGGAGAGAAAGTTTGAAAGAAGGGAACGCAATGGTTACTGGGCGGCGTTGGCCGGTCAGGGCTGTAATGGCAACCCTGCTCCCTCTCAGCGCCATCCTGTTTGCGCTCTCCGGCTGCGGCGGTTCAACAACGGAGGACACCTTCTCGTCGTCGGGTCAGACCGGGCTGGAGACGGCTCGAGTTCTCGGGTGTGCCGCCTGCCATGGTGCGGATGGCGAGGGAGTCGAAGGGCTCGGCCCGAGCTTTCACGGTCTCTACAACAGCCAGGTGGAGCTGACAGACGGAAGCACGGTGATCGCCGATCGTGACTACCTGCGGCGATCGATTCTCGAGCCCGATGATGAAATAGTCGCCGGTTTCGGGCTTCCGATGCCGCCCTATAACCCCAGCTCCCGGGAGCTGGAGGCGATGCTCGACTACATCCAGGAGCTGCAATGAGGTGGCGAGCGCCGGCCCTGGCCGCCGTCGGGGCAGTGGCCCTGGCTGCGTGCGGTGGCAATGCGATCGGCGAGCCGACCGGCATGATTCGCCAACCGGCTCCGAACGTCAGCACCGTCGCACTGCCCGACGAGTCAATCGGCGGCGCGGCTTTCGAGATGCAAGCAAATGACGGCGAGTTGCTCGTCGTCTACTTCGGTTACACCTCCTGCCCAGACGTGTGCCCCACCACGCTGGCCGATCTGAGGTACGCGGTCGGCGAGATGGGGAGTGACGGTGACCTCGTCGATGTCGCCATGATCACGGTGGACCCCGACCGGGATGACGCCGAGCGCCTCATCGCCTACATCCAGACCTTCTTCCCGGGTGGGCGCGCTCTTCGGACCGAAGATGACATGATCTTGCGGTCCGCCGCCGATGCCTTTGGGGCCGATTACGAGGTCGTTGAAACCGACGGGGAGATCGATGTCGGTCATACCGCCTTCCTTTATGCCATTGACTCCGACGGCCTGATCCGTCTGCAGTGGGCATTCGGTGTGGCCGCCGAGGACCTCCACCACGACCTGAGATACCTTCTCGAGAAAGTGACTTGATATGAAGCGATGGACCGTTCTCTTTGTTCCACTGGCCCTGATTGTGGCTGCCTGTGGTGGGGGAGGCGACCTTGCGATTGACGATGCCTGGGCCAGGACGTCGGCCAACATGCAGAACGCGGGAGCTGCCTACATGACTATCACCGGGGGGGACACGGCGGACCGTTTGATCGGGGTGTCCGTTCCTTCCGAGGTCGCCGCTATGGCAGAACTGCATGAGACCGCGATGGGGATGGGCGACGACGGCGAGTCGACGGGAATGATGATGATGCAGCAGGTGCCGTCGATTGAGGTACCAGCCGACGCCGAAGTGATGCTCGAGCCGGGTGGATTTCATGTGATGATGATGAACCTGGCCGCTCCGCTCGAAACCGGCAGCACCTTCGATGTGACGCTCATGTTCGAGAGCGCCGGCGAAGTCTCCGTCTCGGTAGAGGTGAGAGAGAACTAGCCGCTCATGTCATTCAGGTACTCGCTGTTGGCCCTCCTGCTGGTACTTGCCGCCTGTGGGTCGGATGAGCCGGAGTCGCTCTTCGAGCCCGGGGACAGTGCGGCATACGCCGACTACGAGTACCTGATTCCGGACGGCACCTGGGAACGCACGTATGCGGGCGAGGAAGTCGAAATCCTTCCGGCCCGCCTCGAGGTCAGTGTGGGCGAGGTCATCCGCATCGTCAACCAGGACTCCCACGGCCACTTCGTGGGCATCTTCTACGTCGGAGCGGGTGAAACGGTGACCCAACGGTTCTCGACCCCGGGTGAGTTCAAAGGTCAGTGCACCGTTCATCCAAGCGGTGAGCTCTCACTTGTCGTCGGCGACTAGGGAAGTCGCTTCGGCGACTAGAGGAGTCGCTTCGGCGACTAGAGAGGCTGCTCCGGCGACTGGGTGGCGCCCGACAGGAACTCTTCCACCAGGTCGGCAAAGAGCTCCGGTGCCTCGAGTTGGGGGACATGTCCGACGTCGGGCAGCATTGCCAGGCGCCAGTCCGGTCGCTGGGCGATTGCCCACCGGGCCGAGGCGGGGGAGACGATGTTGTCTTCTTCGCCATGGACGAGCAGTACCGGACACGCGATGTCCTGCAGTGTCCGCCGGAAGCGCTTGCGGCGGACCAGAACCCCCGCAATGGAGCGAGAAGCCTGCAGGAAGGAGGGGACGGCCCAGCGCATCTGCTGGCGAAGCCGGATCATCTCCAGATTTGCCTCCCGGCCCGCCGCCGGCACCCTGGCCGGATCAACCGTCACGGCGTCAAGGGTCTGCTTGAGCTGCTGCTCCGGGCTGACGCGCGAGTAGTAGAGCCCGAGGGCGGCCTCGCCGATGCCGGGAAGGAGCGGGACGAACAGGCGCTGGAGGGTGAAGGGATTGACGGCGGCCGCATCGGCCATCGGCAATGCCGGGTTGACCAGAACCATGGCGGCCACCGAGGCGGGGTGGCGGGCCGCTTGCAGGATGGAGACCAGGCCACCCATCGAGTTGCCGACCAGGGTGACGGACTCGCCCGGGTAGAGGGCGGCGATGAAGGTATCCAACAGCTCCTGATTGGCCTGGACGGTGGCCTTGCGTCCGGCCGGCGGAGTCAGCCCGAACCCGGCTAGATCGAGGGCGGTCACCCGGTGGTGGGCGGCCAGTCGATGGGCGACGTGCAGCCAGTTCAGGTGCGATCCGCCCAGTCCATGCACCAGCACCATCGGGGGACCGGCACCGCCGTAGTCGGCATAGTGGACCGGCCCGGCCAGGTCGATGATCTCCAGGTTGGGCATCACTCCGACGCTAGCCGAGCCTCAGGGAGACTCGGGCGCGCCTTCCTCCGGCAATACGGCGCCGGCCGGCACCAGTGACACAATCGTGTCGCCGGGACCGACCCCGGCCAGCGGGTCGCCGGTCCCACTGAGGATGATGGACAATCGCCCTCCGGAGCGAACAACGAACAGCGGGACGGCGTCGTTGGCCGAACTGTTGTAGTCGTCCAGGCTGTACTCGTCACTCAAGGTGGTGCGCCGCACCTGTCCGCCTGCCTCGAGAGCTTCACCCAGGCTGTGATAGTCCCAGTCGGAGCCGAATAGAAAGCGTCCTCCCAGGTCGGCTGCAGGGTTGGATCCGATCCCGGCCGGAAGCGTGGCCGGGTGCAACTGATAGACGTAGGCCCCGCCGAATACTTCTCCGAAGTGAGCGCTGGCCAGCGTGTTGACGTCGTCATTGGGGGTCAGGGCGATCAGCCGTCCGATCCCGGCCAGGTCCAGGTCCAGCTCGACATCGCGATCCAGCACGTTGCCATAAAAGGAGCGCAGGTCTTCCATTCGGGCCTGGTAATGATCGCGACGGTTGGTGGTTGCCACCACCAGCGTCACTCCGGCTGCGGCCAGCGCTCTAGCAATCGCACGCTCGACAACTCCGGCACCCAGTATCAGTGCCCCCTCCTGGTGGCGCTCTGCCAGGCCCAACCGGCGGGCCAGCGGAGCCATCCCCAGCCCATAGATGACAACGGTGCCGATGATCACAGCGAATACCAGCGGCGTGATCTGCTCGGCACCTGCCACACCCTCGGCCTGCAACTCGAGGGCGAAGACGGAGGCGATGGAAGCTGCCACGATGCCGCGAGGGGCAACCGCCGCCAGCAGAACCCTCTCCGGACGATCCAGGGTCGACCTCCAGGTGGCGACGGCCACCGCCAGCGGACGGGCCACCAGCACCAGGATCGCCACCAGGGCGACGGCAGCGCCCAGATCGAGCTGCATCTGGTCGAGGTCGAGGCGGGCGCTGAGCACTATGAAGAGGACTCCGATCAAAAGCACCCGGATGATCTCCGAGAAACGGACGATCTGCTCAGTGCGGATCGGCCGGTGATTGGCCAGGACGAGGCCGAGGACGGTGGTGGCCAGCAGGCCCGACTCGGCCGCGATCTCTCCGGCCACGATGAATGCCAGCAGCGCCAGGCTGATTCCGAACAAGGACAGCAGATGCTCCGGCACCCAATGCCGGCGCAGGGCCACGATGCCGAGAACCCCGACGCCGACCCCGACCAGGCCGCCGGCCACGATGAACTTGAGGACCTCCCACACCACTTCTCGCAGATCGGGGTCGAGCACTCGGTCTACCAGCACCACCTCGAAGGCCAATACCGCCAGCAGTGCTCCGACCGGATCGATGAAGATGCTCTCCCACTTGAGGATGGAGGCGACGTTGCGGCTGGGCCGCACTTGAGTCAGCAGCGGGCCCACCACGGTCGGGCCGGAGACGACGAGGATTGAGCCGACCAGGATGGCGATTCCGGCCGAGAGGTCGGTGAAGGCCATAACCGTCAGGGCGCCAATCGCCCAGGTAATGAAGACCCCGACCGTCACCAGCAACCACAGCACTCGCTGCTGGCCTGCCATCTCCCTCAACCGCAGGCTCATGCCGCCTTCGAACAGGATGAGTCCGACTCCCAGAGCCACGGTTGGGGCCAGCAGGTCTCCCAGCAGCGTGTCAGGATCGAGGAGCTCGAAGACGGGGCCCACCAGGAATCCCGTTAGCAGCAGCAGAAGGATGGAAGGGACCTTGAGCCGGGCGGCTATCCACTGGGCGGCGACCGCCAGCACCACAATGCCCGCCAGCTGAACGACCGGATCCTCAAACATCGGTTAGCTCATCCACCTCTCGCCTGAATCTGAGATGTTATCGGCCGGGACGGCTTTCGTAGGATCAGACTCGAACCGGACGATCAGAACCACCCGGAGGTGACGAATGACTGCGTTGGCCGGCAAGACGATGTTCATCTCGGGGGCCAGCCGCGGGATCGGCCTGGCCATCGCCAAGCGGGCGGCCACCGACGGTGCCAACGTGGCTTTGATCGCCAAGACGGCAGAGCCACATCCACACCTGCCGGGAACTATCTACACGGCCGCCGCCGAGATCGAGGAGGCAGGTGGCCGGGCGCTCCCCATCGTCGGTGACATCCGGTTTGATCACCACGTCGAGTCGGCGGTCGAGAAGACGGTTGAGGAGTTTGGTGGTGTCGATCTGTGCGTCAACAACGCCTCCGCCATCAATCTGTCGAATACCGAGTATCTGCCGATGAAGGTTTTCGATCTGATGCAGAACATCAACACGAGGGGCACCTACCTGGTCTCGCGCTCCTGCCTTCCATATCTCAAGGATGGCAACAACCCGCACATCCTCAACTTGAGCCCACCCCTCAACCTGGACCCGAAATGGTTTCAGAACACCCTCGGCTACACAATCGCCAAGTACGGAATGAGCATGTGCACCCTTGGGATGGCGGCGGAGCTGGCTCCGGCCGGGATCGCAGTCAACAGCCTGTGGCCGCGGACCCTGATCGCGACCGCCGCCGTCCAGAACCTGCTCGGCGGCGACGAGGCCATGCGTCGCTCCCGCCGGCCGGAGATAGTGGCAGACGCCGCCTATGAGATCCTCTCTCGCCCCAGCCGGGAAGCAACCGGCAACTTCTACATCGACGACGAAGTGCTGGCAGAGGCGGGCGTGACGGATCTGAGCGGGTACAACTACGTGGAAGACGCCGAGTTGACACTCGACGGCTTTCTCGACGAGTAGCGGCTCAACCCGCCTCCGGAGCCTGCCACCCATCCAGCGTGGCGCGAATCCATTCTTCGGCCTGAACCGCTATCTCGGCTGAGTCCCCGGGAGTGCGCGGGATCGGGTCTCCGAAGCGAACCTTGACCGTGGTGCCAAACGGAACCGGCTTCAGGTTGTGGAGGAGGAGTTTCCAGGCCCCGTCCACCGCCACCGGGACAACCGGCAATTCGTCGGCCGCGTCGAGCAGGGCTCGGCTGCCGGCCCGGTAGAATTTCTTGAGCTTGCCATCGCGACTGCGTGTGCCCTCGGGGAATATGGCGATGCTGACACCTCGCTGTTGGGCGGTCGCCGCCATCCCGGTGATGGCGGCCACGGCCTGGGTGCGATCCGCCCGGTCGATGAGGGCGTTGCCGCCCCATCGGAGGTTGAGCGAGATGCTGGGGTACCAGCGGCCCAGCTCCTTCTTGGCCACGTACTTGGGGAAGTTGGTGAACAGCAGACCACCGATGAGCACGATGTCGAACATGCTCTGGTGGTTGGAGATGAGGGCGTACCCGGTGCGAGGCTGGATGGCGGGAGACCGCTCTACCTGAATGCGGGTTCCGCAGATCCGGAAAGTGTTCATCAGGGTCCGCTGCAGGGCGGCCATCGCGTACTCGAATCCACGCAGGCTGAAGGGCCGTACGATCCGGCCGAGCACGTCGAAGACCAGCAACGTCAGGGCGAAGGCGATGAGAAATGGAACGGTGAAGATCCAGCTCAGGACGCGTCGCATGCGCAGACTCTAGGATCCGACGATGAGCCGCGGCTTCCAGGTCACCTTCGATGCCAACGACCCCGCCCTGCTGGGTGAGTTCTGGATGCAGGCCCTCGGTTACGTCATTCAACCGCCGCCCGAGGGCTTTGACTCGTGGGACGATTGGGCCATCGCGATGGAGATCCCGCAGGAAAACTGGAATGATGCCCGTGCGCTGGTCGATCCGGACGGAAACGGCCCCCGGATCTTCATTCAACGGGTGCCCGAAGGCAAGACGGCCAAGAACCGCGTCCATCTCGATGTGGATGTGGGTGGCGGGCCCGGTGTCCCGGTCGACGAGCGGCGGAGCCTGGTTGATGAGGCAGTTGACCGGCTGTCGGCGGCGGGCGCAACCGTGATCGGCCCGGTCGAGGAGCGTGGCCAGTACTGGGTGGTGCTTGGCGACCCCGAAGGCAACGAGTTCTGCCTCCACTAGGCCGGCACCACGCCAGCTAATCTCTGCGGCCATGGCCGCCGACAAGGACAAAACCGCTTCGCCCCCTGCCAACGAGTTGCTCCTCGACGAACTGGATGAGAAATTCGCCGCCTTTCAGGCGTTCCGCAAGAGTGATTCGGATGCGGCCGACGGCATTCTCAGCAGCCTGGGGGCCCAGGATGACGTCGATCGGCAGATTGTTCTCGAGCTGTCGTCACCGGCCCCCCTTGGCCACCCCGACCGCTTCCCAGAGTCTCACCGGCTGACGGTCCGGGCGCTAGAGGTCCTCGACCGCAACGGGGGCAAGACAGTCAAGGTGCGGGGAGCCGGACCGCTCAGCCCGATCGCCTCAGTGCTAGTGCAGCAGATCGCCACGTTCATAGTCCGGTCCCATCAGGGAACTGTGACCGACAAGATGCTGGACCTGTACGGCCGCCGCGAGGCCAATGCCCGCGAGGACGATCCGGCCCGGTATCAGTTGATGCGAGCTCGCATGCAGATGGAGCGCCTCCGACCCGGCTTCAAGCGCAATGCACTCGGTGTTCCGTTGTTTGTGGTCGGAGGGGCCGTGTTCTCGACCCTCCTGAGTCTGATCCAAAGGGCGATTGTGTCGGCTCTGAGTGGAACCCTGGGCAGGATCATCGCCACCGTGGTAATCGGGTTGATCATGCTGGGCGTCGGCTGGGTGATCCTGCGGGGAGCGGCGGTAGCCAGGCGCCGGATACATCTCAGCCTCGATGGACCGGTCGAAGCGTTGTGGCAGACCATTGGCCGCTGCGGCGACCCACCCCGGGATCCGTCTAGAACGTTCGCTCTGATCGCGGTGGTGCTGGTTCTGCTGCCGTGGATCCTGATCCCGACCGGGCTGCTGGTGAGCGGCCTGGCCGCCCTCTTCTAACGATGAGCAGCGAGCAGCCGTCCGGTATCGACCTGGACGATGAACTGACGGTTTCCCCCCTCGAACTGTTCTTCGACCTGGTCTTTGTCCTGGCCATAACCCAGGTGGCTGCTCTGATCGGGGCGGACCACACTGTTGCCGGCTTGCTGCGGGGCGCGCTGCTGTTGACGATGGTGTATTGGGGCTGGTCGCTGTACACGTGGGCGCTCAACGCCACCGGGGTCCACCGCTTACTCGTCCGTCTGGGTTTGTTGGCGGCGATGGGCACGATTCTGCTGATGGCCGTGGTGATCCCGGAGGCGTTCGGGGACGAGGGGAAGTACTTCGCCATTGCCTACTTCGCTTATCGAATGATCGGGACCGGCGTCTACTACCTGGCAGGCGATACCACCCAGCGCGAGACCATGTTTGCCTTCTTCCCGCTGGCAACCCTCGCCGCAGCTGTAGCGCTGGCGGGCGGATTCCTTGGCTCGGGGGTCCGTCCCTGGGTTTGGCTGGTGTCGCTCCTGATTGACCTGGTGGCGACCCGGGCGGCCGAGCGGGTCGACTGGCACATGAGCCCCGGTCATTTCGCCGAGCGCTACGGGTTGCTCGTCATTGTGGCCCTCGGTGAGACCGTGATTGCAATCGGAGTCGGGCTGACCGGTGCGGACATCTCAACTTCTCTGGGCGTCACGCTGGTGGCGTCTTTTGTGGCCGTGGCGGCGCTGTGGTGGTCCTACTTCGACTGGGTGGCCGCCAAAGTGGAGGCCCAATTCCGGTCACTCTCCGGCATACCGCAGGGGCGCTTTGCCCGCGACACTTACACCATGCTGCATCTGCCGCTGATCGGCGGGATTGTGCTGTTCAGCGTCGCACTCGAGGAGATAACAGCTCATCCCTCCGAGAGCCTTCCCTCCTACGGTCGATGGGTGATGGCGGCCGGCATCGCGATGGTCCTCTTTGCGTTTGTGGTTGCCGCCTACCGAATCGCCCGCCGGGTACCGATGGAACGGATCGCGGCGGCGGCCTTGATTGTCGGCATCGCTGCGGTCGGCGGTGACATGGCTGCCCAGACCGTGATCGTGCTGGTCAGCACGGTGCTGGTCGGTGCACTGTTCCTCGAGTCCCTGCGGTGGAAGAGGATCAATCCCGAGGATTACGCCCGCACCCACTGACGTCGGGCTCAGTCTCCGCTTTCGGCCCGGGCCAGCAGATATCCGCGGGCCCGCTCGGCCAGTGGATAGCGGTTGACGATCTTCCAGAAGCGGGAGTTGTGGCCGGACTCCAGCAAGTGAGCAAGCTCGTGGACGATCACGTAGTCGATCACCCATTCGGGGAATCCGGCCAATCGGTCGGAGATGCGGACCCGTCCCGAGTCGACCGAGCAGGAGCCCCACCTGGTCGTCTGGCGTCGTGACCACACAATCGAAGAGGGCGCCGGCAACCCAAAACGACCGGCCAGATGCCGGGCCCTCGCCTCGAGGTCGATCTCCTCGGTCGTCGACCGCCTGGCGATGCGACGCCGCATGACCTCAACCCAGTGCGTCTCCTCGGCCTCGGTCATAGTGGCGGGGATGGCCACTCGCAGTGTGCCATCCACCAGCCTGGCCTCGACCGTTTTGCGCCGGCGAGTGCTGCGCCTGACTTCGACGGGTATCTCCATGGGCGCCAAGATAACGATCGGGTCGGACACAACCGTCACTAGCTCGGTTCCCCGGTATCGTGGCGCTCTCCATCATGCTGTTTCCGACGGTCACCTTCGCGGTCTTCTTTGTTGTCGTCTTCCTCGGCAACTGGTTTCTGATGGCGAATGCCAGGCGCTGGCGATGGTTCATGCTGGCGGCCAGCTACTTCTTCTACGGCTTCTGGAACTGGCGTTTCGTCGGCCTGCTGGTGGTGTCATCGCTGGCCAACCAGTTCTTTGCGGTCCGGATTCACCAGGCGCCCGATCTGAACAAGCGTCGGGCCTTCGTGGCCGGGGCGATAGCGGTCAACCTGGGACTGCTCGGCTACTTCAAGTACTACGGGTTCTTCGTCGAGTCCGTCAACTCGATGCTCGACGCAATGGGGGCGGGAGGATCGCTGCCATTGATCCAGATAACGCTTCCGGTCGGCATCTCCTTCTTCACGTTTCAGGCGCTCAGCTATGTGATCGACATCTATCGTCGCAAGCTGGAACCAGCCCCTCCGCTCGACTTTGCGGTCTATCTCGCTTTCTTTCCGCAGTTGGTGGCAGGACCAATCGTCCGGGGCACCGAGTTGCTCCCTCAGTTCAAGGGCCGGCGCGATCCGCGCCGGATCGATGCTTCGCGAGCCTTCTACCTCATCACCATCGGCCTGGCCAAGAAGGTGGTGATCGCCGACTTCCTGGCCGGCAATCTGGTCGACGCGGTGTTTGCCTCTCCCGGCCAATACGGCAGCCTCGAGATCCTGGTAGCCGTCTACGCCTACTCGGTGCAGATCTACGCTGACTTCAGCGCCTATTCGGATATCGCTATCGGCATTGCTCTGCTGCTGGGGTTCCGGTTCCCGGACAACTTCAATGCCCCCTACACCGCTCTCAACATTCAGGACTTCTGGCGGCGCTGGCACATCACCCTGTCCCGCTGGCTGCGCGACTATCTATACATACCGCTGGGGGGCAGCCGGGGGACCGCCCTGTTGACGAGGCGCAACCTGATGCTGACCATGCTCCTGGGCGGCTTGTGGCACGGGGCGGCCTGGCGGTTTGTGATCTGGGGCGGGTTGCATGGACTGTGGCTGGTCTGGGAACGGCTGCGCCAGGAGCGGGGTACTGCCCCCGACCTCAGTACGCCGGCGGCCCGGTTCCGGGCCCGTCTGCTGACATTCCATCTTGTCAGCTTCGCCTGGATCTTCTTCCGGGCCCCCTCGATGTCCAACGCCTGGGAGATGATCCGCCGCCTGTTCACCGAGTGGGGCGGGGGAGTGGATGCGATAACTGTGCCGATTCTGCTGGCGATTGCGGTGGGGATCGGCGCCCAGTACGTGACCCGGCCCGCCGTCGACCGGGCCCTGGCCGGGTTCTCCCGCCTGGCGCCGGTGCCGCAGGGGGCGGTCCTGGCGGTCGGACTCCTCGCAATAGATGCGCTTGCCAACGAAGGTGTTGCCGCCTTCATCTACTTCCAGTTCTAATGACGACTCCCACCCACCCCGCTCCGCCGGTGATCCGCCCGATGCCGGCCGGCCACGTTCTGGTAGTGATGATTGTGGCGTTGCTGGGCGGAGCCCTGCTCAACGCCCAGGCACTGCTCCGGACCGCCGAGCGCCAGGAGCTGGGGACCGGCCGCAGCGTGGCGCTGGCTTTTGCCGAGCCTCTAGCCTCGGTCAGTGGATTCCTCCGCATCGACACGCCCCGTGACGCCGTCGATTCGGCCCTCGGCCGGGGGGTGCCCCGCCGCGACGTGACCACCGTTGCCCCGACGACCACCACCACCCGACCGTCCCAGGACGCGGTGCCCTCGACCACGACCACCACTCTTCCCGCCTTGAAAGCCGTTACTGCTGATGACCCACTCGACCTGCTG
Source organism: Acidimicrobiia bacterium (assembly GCA_051011455.1). GTDB lineage: Bacteria > Actinomycetota > Acidimicrobiia > Spongiisociales > SHLN01 > SHLN01. The sequence continues at coordinate 15,377 of JBPCTX010000033.1, forward strand.
ATCATCGGGGATTCGTTCGCCGAGCTGTTCGGGCCCGCTCTGGTCAACCGCAGCACCGATACCGGGGTGATCGACGCCACGGTCGACTTCAGATTCATCTCCGGGCTGAGCCGCCCCGATTACTTCGATTGGCCCTCCTACCTTGCCGGCGAGTTGCCTGAGGTGCAGCCGGACGCCGCCGTCGTCATCTTCGGGGGTAACGATGCTCAGGACGTGGCAGTGGGCGGCGAGCACTTCGAGTTGGGCACGGACGCCTGGATCGATCTGTACGCCATCCGGGTGGCAGAACTGATGGACACGATGCTGGAGTCCGTCGACAGGGTCTACTGGGTTGGTCTCCCGATAATGGAGTCGGATTCCTTCACCGCCAACGCAGTGATGATGAACTCCGTGTACGAATCCGAGGCGGCCGAGCGGCCCCGGGTTACCTACATTTCAAGCTTTGACCTGTTCAAAGACGAGCAGGGTCAATACAACGCCTACCTGGACGGACGCCACATGCGTTATGGCGACGGTGCCCATTTCACCTGGAACGGGGGTTACCGGTTGGCTGACGCGGTCTTGCCGGTCATTGCGATTCAGTGGGATTTTGAGATCGGCTAGCGATCAGATGCATAGGCCTTCGGCGGTCAGGCCCCGCGAGCACAGCGAGGTGGCTTCGACGCTCATCAAGGAGAACCCTTCCCCGCCGGCCGTGGGCTGGCCAAAGACATGCAGCCGCAGTCCGATCACCGAGTCGTCGGCGAAGCCGACCACGTCGTATATCACCTCTCCCACATCTCCCACACTGGGAGCGCCCGACATCCGAACCCTCAGCGGACGCTCGACGGGTGGGAAGGCCCCGGTCACCATCAGACCCAGATCGGCCATCGTTTCTGCACTTGGAGTCTCCCCGAGAGTGGCGATGACCGAGGACGTGATGTCGTCGGTGGGACCGGCATAGGCGAGATAGGAGCTGCTGGCCCAGCCGGTGGCGCCGGCAAAGGTGACTTCATACCAAACGGAGTTGGGGAGCGCTTGCGCCCGGCCGTTGGCGATCACGCGATCACTGCGGGCACCCATCTTCTTGAGCACATCGAAATCAGTCCCGGGCCCGGCTCGCAGATTCAGCACGTCGTCGTGGGCTATAGCGACCACTCCGAGCACATCGCCGGCTGTGGGCCCAAAGTCGACCGCTTCCCCGGGCAGGGTCGTCGTGGTGGAGCCGGAGAGGGTGGTCGTTGTGCTGGCGGGGCCGGTCGTGGTGGTGGTGGTAGTTGGAGCCGAGGTGGTTGTGGCCGGCGCCCCGGTCGTGGTCGTAGTGTCGGCCGCCTCGTCGCCCCCGCAGGCGGCCGCGATCAATCCCACCGCTAGAGCGATGGTGAGCAGCCGGGCGGCCGAATTCAGGCGGGGCGTGCCAAACATGGAGGTGCTTCCTTGATTGTCCTATTGGTGGGACGTCTCCACAGGGACCCGGGGTTCCTGGGAGATGCCGCCGCCGGAGAGAAGACGATGCGCCCCAGAGCGCCACAGAGAACCTAGGTGGGGTCGGGAGACTCGTCTCGATCGGCCTCGGCCCGAATCTCGCGAGGCTTGCGGGCCACGAAGTATTTGGCCTGCGGATGGTGGCAAATGACCGCCGAGGTCGTCTGCTCGGGCTGGTACTGATAGCCGGTTTCCTTCCCAACGACGACCCCGATCTGATCGGCCCCCAGCAGCCGGGCCACCGTTTCGTTGTCCTCGAGGTCGGGGCAGGCCGGATAGCCCCACGAGTAGCGGCCGCCGCGGTATTTCTGCTTGAAGAGGCCACCCAGTGAAGGGCCGTCCTCACCGGCGAATCCCCATTCGCTCCGGATGCGCCAGTGCCAGTACTCGGCCAACGCTTCGGCCATCTCCACTCCCAGACCGTGCAGCATCAAGTAGTCGGTGTAGCGATCGGTCGCGAACAACTCGGCGGTGCGTTCTGAAACCCGCGACCCCATCGAAACGATGTGGAACGCGGCGTAGTCAACCTCGGAGCCCATCGGCCGGAAGAAGTCGGGGATGGAGTAGAACGGCTCCTGGGTCTGGCGGGGGAATGAGAATCTGGTTCGCTCCGAGCTCCTGGACTCGTCGTCCCAGATCACCAGGTCGTCCCCGTCGGAGTTGGCCGGGAAATAGCCGTACACCAGCTCGGGGACCAGCAGGTCGTCGGTGCGGGCGGCCGCCACCTGTTCGCGCAGCGTTGACCGCAGCCGGTCTTTGAAGGCGTCGTCGTTCTCGTCGGCCTCTGGACGGAACTGCCACTGATTGCGGAAGAGGGCCGTCTCGTTCAGGTAGGCCGCCACCTCGTCGATGGAGATGCCTCTCACCACCCGGCTCCCCAGGAACGGCGGGCGAAAGATCGGGTTGTCGGTTGCCACCGACGGGGCCCGGGCCGGGATCGGCTCTTCGGTCTTGTCGTTCGCGTCTCCCGAGCGAGGGGGAAGCCGGCGGCCCTGCAGCCGGGCCGGGGGCGGGCCCTGCTCGCCACCCGCGATGTACTGCATGGCGTCCAGTCCGGCGAAGGCGTCCTTGCCGTAGTAGAGGTGGCCGTTGTAGCGCTCCTGCAGCTGCTCCTCCACGTAGGAGCGGGTGAGAGCGGCGCCTCCCAGCAGGATGGGCACGTGATCGAGCTCGCGTCTGGTCAGCTCCTCGAGATTGTCTCGCATGATGAGCGTGCTCTTGACGAGCAATCCGCTCATGCCGATAGCGTCGGCTCCCACCTCCTGGTAGGCGTTCACCATCTCATCGATTTCTACCTTGATGCCCAGGTTGTGAACCTGGTAGCCGTTGTTGGTGAGAATGATGTCGACCAGGTTCTTTCCGATGTCGTGGACGTCTCCCCGCACTGTGGCCAGGACTATCGAGCCGCGCTTGACGCCCTCCTCCTTCTCCATCAAAGGCTCCAAGTACGCAACCGCGGCTTTCATCGTCTCGGCCGAGCGCAGCACGAAAGGAAGCTGCATCTCCCCGGAGGCGAACAACTCGCCAACGGTCTTCATACCGTCCAGCAGGATGTCGTTGACGATTGCCAGCGGAGCCAGGCCCCCGGCCAATGCTTCTTCTAGTTCGGGCTCCAGTCCCGAGCGGGCCCCGTCGACGATCCGTTCCTGCAGGCGGCGTTCGATCGCCCAGCCGCTGCGGTCCTCGACCTCGTCGGCTTCCTCTACGGCATCGGCGAACAGGCTGAGCAGCGCCTCGAGCGGGTCGTATCCCTCGCTGCGCCGATCGTAGATCAGGTCGAGACAGACCTCGCGCTGATCGTCGGGGATGCGATTGAGGGGAAGCAGCTTGCCGGCATGGATGATCGCAGCGTCGAGGCCGGCGTCGACTGCCTCGTGCAGGAACACGGAGTTGAGCACGCGGCGGGCAACCGGTGACAGCCCGAACGACACGTTGGACACTCCCAGCACGGTTGAGACCCCCGGCAGTTCATCCTTGATCCGGGTGATAGCGGCCAGGGTCTCGATGGCGTCGCGGCGCAGATCATCGTCGCCGGTGCTGAGAGGGAAGGTGAGGGGGTCGAAGATCAGGTCGGACGGTTCCAGGCCATATCGGTTGACGGCCAGGTCACGGATGCGGTGGGCGATGTCCAGCTTCCAGTCAATGGTGCGAGCCTGGCCCTTCTCGTCGATCAGCAGACAGATCACCGCCGCTCCGTGCTCGCCGGCCAGGCGCATGACCCGGTCGAGACGGGAGCCGGGGGATTCCCCATCCTCCAGGTTGGCCGAGTTCAAGACGGAACGCCCGCCGATCAACTCGAGCCCGGCTTCCATCACCTCTGGCTCCGTTGAGTCCAGCACGACCGGGGCCGTCACTTCGGTGGCGAAGCGTCCGGCCAATCGCTGCATGTCCCGGACGCCGTCACGGCCGACATAGTCCACGCACAGGTCGAGCAGGTGGGCCGATTCGGCGACTTGATCCTCGGCAATCGCCAGGCAGGTGTCGACGTCACTCGCCAGCATCGCCTCACGAAAGGCCCTGGAGCCGTTGGCGTTCGTGCGCTCGCCAATTATCAGAAAGGAGGTGTCCTGCTGGAAGGGAACGGTGGAGTAGGTGGAGGTGGCGGCCGGGGCAAGGGTGGGAGATCGTTGGGCGGGAGTGAGTGAGCGACATCGCTCGACCACTGCGCGCAGGTGCTCGGGGGTCGTCCCGCAACAGCCGCCGATGACTTGCACGCCGTACTCGGTGATAAACGCTTCCAGATGATCGGCCAGCGCCTCCGCCGCCAGGTCGTAGGCCATCTCACCGTCGATGACCTGGGGAAGGCCGGCATTAGGTATGACCGAGATCGGGACCCGCGAGCTCTGCGACAGGTAGCGAAGCGGCTCATACATCTCCTGGGGCCCGGTGGCACAGTTGATACCGATCACGTCTGGACCCATCGCGTCCAGCGCGGTAACCGCCGCGCCGATCTCAGTGCCCGGCAGCATCCGCCCGGTCAGTTCGATGGTCACTTGAACCTGCATTGGGACGTCCCGGCCCGACTGTCGCATGGCGCGGCGGGCTCCGTTGATTGCGGCTTTGACCCCCAGCAGGTCGAACTGCGTTTCGATCAGGAGCAAGTCGGCCCCGCCGTCCAGCAGGCCGGACGCTTCTATCTCGTAGCCATCCCGCAGATCGCGGTAGCTGATCTGACCCAGCGAGGCGAACTTGGTGCCGGGCCCCATGGATCCCGCCACCCAGCGGGGGCGGCCGTCGGTGGCGATGAACTCGTCGGTCACCCGGCGGGCGATCTCAGCGCCGGCCGCGGCCAGCTCATAGGCGCGATCGGCTATGCCATACTCGGCGAGGGGGACTGAGAAGGCTCCGAAGGTGTTTGACTCAGTGGTGTCGACGCCTACTTCGAAGAACGACCGGTGGATGGCGGCGACCACATCGGGCCGATGAATGCTGAGTAGCTCGTTGCAGCCCTCGAAGGTCGGTCCGCCGAAGTCGTCGGCGGTCAGGTCGAAACCCTGCAATGAGGTCCCGGTCGCCCCATCGAGGATCATGATGTGGCCGGCCTGGATGGCGTCCAAGTAGGAGCTCATCGGGTTGAGTCGCAATCGGGCATGTCTCTTCTCCGTCTCTCGAAACGCTCACTGAGCGCCTCGAGCGGAAGGGACCGCTCGCCGGCAGCTCATCGATCAGGCATTGGCACCGTGCCGAGGCCGGTTGCCGCGGTTTCGCAGGGCCTGTCCCTCCACCGCTCGTGATAAACGCTTCGTTGAGAAAACATCGTAGTCGGGGAGGGGCGCCCGATGGGAGGACATTGACATCGCGGTGCAGGCGGGTTAACTTCCCGCCACCATGACTTACGGGCATATGTGTCGCTGTGAATGCTCTCGGGTGGTCCACCCGGGTGCCGGCGCCTGTGCCACGCACTCCTGACCAGACGAACACCACCTCGAGAGCCACCCTCCGTTCGTCGCAATCACTGAAGGTCCCGGCCGACCGTCGTCCGGGCTGAACCATTGCATAAGGAGTCCGAGATGAGGCAGGAAACCAACCTGGTGCGGGGCGGCCAGACCCGTTCCGGATTTGACGAGACGTCGGAGGCCCTGTTTCTCACGTCCGGCTACGTGTATGAGTCGGCCGAGCAGGCCGAGGCCTCGTTTGTGGGTGAGACAGACCACTACCTCTACTCGCGGTACGGCAACCCCACGGTCACGATGTTCGAGGAACGCCTCCGGCTGTTGGAGGGTGCTGAAGCGGTCTGGTCGACCGCCTCCGGGATGGCGGCGGTGTTCTGGTCGTTGGCGGCGTTGTTGGAAAAGGGAGATCGGGTGGTTGCCTCCCGGGAGCTGTTTGGCTCGTGCTTTGTGATTCTGGATGAGTTGCTGCCGCGCTGGGGCATCGACACCGAATTCGTCAACGGTGGATCGCTCGATCAGTGGGAGCAGGCGCTGGCGACTCCGGCCTCTGTGGTCTTCTTCGAGACCCCCTCCAATCCCATGCAATCCCTGGTCGATGTGGCCGCGGTGAGCCGGCTGGCTCATGCGGCCGGAGCAACCGTGGTGGTCGACAACGTCTTCGCCACTCCCATCCTGCAGAAGCCGCTCCAGTTGGGGGCCGACATCGTGGTCTATTCCACGACCAAGCACATCGACGGCCAGGGCCGGACCATGGGTGGAGCGATACTCGGGAGCGGCGAGTACGTCGAGGAGCAACTCAAGCCCTTCATGCGCCACACCGGCCCGACACTCAGCCCGTTCAACGCCTGGGTTCTGGTCAAGAGCCTCGAGACACTGAGCCTGCGGGTCGGTCACCAGACCGCGGCGGCGCTCGAACTTGCGTCCTTCCTGGAAACGGTATCTGCTGTAAGCCGGGTCTGGTACCCGGGACTGCCTTCGCACCCGCAGGCGGCCCTGGCCAAGGAACAGATGACCGGAGGAGGGACCGTTGTCAC
>JBPCTX010000034.1:0-3133 GCA_051011455.1 Acidimicrobiia bacterium
AGGGACTGTCGCCGTAACCGGTGGGGCCGAGCGGGAGTATCTGCCATAGCCCGCAACCGGCCCGCGCCAGGAAGTCGAGCCAGTCGTGGGCGCCGGAGCCCAGGTCTCCGATTCCATAGGGGCCCGGGAGGCTGGTGGGGTGAAGGAGAATGCCGGCGTGCCTGTCCATCGGTCGGCCAGGCTACCGGTCCTATGTGGCGGCGGCGACCTGTCGGTAGGCCTTGACCGTTTGGCGGGCAACCGCATCCCAGTTGTACTGGGTGAGGATTTCGCCGCGAACATCGGCGAGGGAGTCGGTGGTCAGCGACAGGGCCTGATCGAGGGCCTTGCTGAAGCCGGCGTAGTCGCCCTGCGGGTAAGCGCCGGGGGTGTTCCCGAGCACCTCCAGCATCACGTCGGTGCGGGCGTATACCGCCGGCGTCCCCAGGGCATAGGCCTCCACCGGTGGGAGCCCGAAGCCCTCTCGCTCCGAGTTGAATACCAGGGCCCGCGACTCGCTGATGAGGCGGGCCAATTCGTGGCCGGACAGTGTGCGCTTGATGCGGTTGGCGGCCCGTTTCTGTAGAAGCAACTCTGCCTCTCGCGTGAGCGGTCCGAGGATGGTCAGCTGCAAGTCGAGGTCGGAGGTGCGGGCATACTCCAGCATGAATTGCACGGCCTCGTATGAGCGCTTGTGCGGTTTGTTCGAGCCTATGTGCAGCAATACCGGCCGCTTCTTGTCCACGGGAATCGGTTCGCCAAGGGGGAGGGTGATTCCCTGGTGGGAGACGAACGAAGGCGGCATGGTGATGCTGGTTTCAGCGGCCAGGTCACGGAACCGGCCGAGCGAGGTGTCAGAGACCGTGACGAGGGCGTTGGCCCGGCGCAGCGTGTGGCGTAGCGAGAACGTGAAGTAGTTCGATTTGAGAGACGCGTACTCCTTCCCGAAGTCACCTCTGGCATACATCAACGGGATGTCATCGTGGAGGGTGGCGACCAGTCGCATATCCCGGGGCGCGACCACCGGTATGAAACCCTTGGGGAAGTGCAGCACCGTCACTTCGTCTTGCAGCGCCCGTCTGATTCCAAGCACATGGTCGGACATCAGCCGCCGGACCGGAGTGGGGGGAGGGGTCAGCTGAATCGAAATCTGATCGGAGATCTGGGCGTCCAACTCGCGGGCGATGGCGGGATTGGCGTAGATGAAGAGCTGTTCCCCGGAGCCGATGGCGGCCGGAAGGGCGTTGGCCAACCCGACCGCGTAGTTGATGATGCCGTGGCTGTCGTTCTTGTCACGGTTGAGGTCCGACAAGTACAACCCGAATCTGATGGTGGCTGGGTCTCGCATTATTCGGCAATCTGTCGAAGGGCGATGCAAGCATCGTATCGTGAGATAGCGGTTCCGTCAGCCGGGTGCTCCCGATGGACTTCAACCATCTCACGCATCGTGACTAATGGTTTCGCTGCCTGCGTTCGGGCACTTGCGCGATGCGGCCCGTGTGATCTAGTTTCGTAGTTCGCGATAAGTTTTCGCGACTTTCTGCCGATGAGGGGACTATGAAACCGACATGCATCTGCCAGGCGGTGGGTTGCTGCCTGGTCCGCCAGAGCGGCGAGGCGTACTGCGCCGACCACCAGGAAATCAACCAGGCCGCCTGAGCCCGCCTAGATCTGTGTCCCTAACCGGACACCTGGGAAGTGCCGAGCGCCCGCTCCACCGCCTCAGCGACGTGGCGGGCGAAGTGCTCGTGCCCGAAGCTGGAGGCATGGAACCGGTCGCCGGAGAACATGCGGCCGTCCTGCCAGAAGGCCTCTGACAGGTCTCCGCGCATATCCGTCTTGACCGAGTGCGGGTAGCGGGCGGCAACCTCGGCCGATATCTGATCGAACCGGCCCGAGCGAGCAGTCAGATACCAACGCAGGAATCGGGGGAGGCGGGGGATCGAGCCGATGTCTCCCACCCCGACCACCACCACCAGAGCCCCGGAACCGCTGAGCGACCGCACGATCTCGTCGAGCTCTTCCCGGAACCTCGCGGTCGGTACGCCTCTGATGGCGTCGTTGGCTGCCACCGAGACGATTGCCAGGTCCGGACGCATTTGCAAGGCCGGCTCGAGCTGGTTCATCAGCACGTCGGAAGCCTTTGATCCTCCCACGGCCAACGCCCGCAGGTGAACGAAGTAGCGGTCGGTGAGGGAGTGGGCGACCCGCCGGATCCAGGCGTCTTCCACCCGGTCAACGCCGGGAGCGGTGATCGAACTGTCCCCCAGAGCGACAACCGTTAGCCCGGGCCGGCCCGGATCGCCCAGTGCCGCCGAAGTCTCGTAGTTGTCGTAGGAGGGCAGGTCGGGTCGATGGGCGGCGTACAGAATCTGTCCGGCCATGATGGCCGAAGCAGCCGCCGGCAGTATCGGCCAGGTTCTCGCTAAACGCACGGGTAGGCACCTCCGGGCGGGAGATTCTAGAGTCGTGGGGTGCCAGTGATAAAGCCCCGGTTCCAACCGGGGTTCCCATTTGGAATGTACAACCTGTGGCGGGGGGCCGATTGGGTGGTGCAGCGCGCTCTTCCGAGGTTGTGGAAATACGAGGTCATCGGCGAGAGCCCGGTCCCGGCGGGCCCGCTGGTCATCGCTGCCAATCACTTCAGCCACATAGATCCTTTCGTAGCCTCCGTAGCGGCCGGACGTCCTACCCGCTTTCTCGGGGTCGATGAGTTGTTCGGTCGCTCTCGCTTCTTCGATGCGCTCACCTACTACCTGGGGGTCATCCCGATGCCGCGCGGTCCGATCCCGCTCCAGGCCATGCGCACGGCCTCCGACCATCTCGGGCGAGGTGGGGCCGTGGCCGTCTTCCCGGAGGGGCGGCGGGTGAGTGAGTGGGGGGAAAGCCCGCCAAAACAAGGGGCGGCGTGGTTGGCGTTTCGTCACAGGTGTCCGCTGATTCCTATGGCGCTGCGGGGAACCGGCGAGGTGATGGGTCTCGACGATTTCAAGATCAAGCGCCACCCGATCCAGGTCGTGATCGGAGAGCCGCTCTTGCCGCACCGTTTCGATGGGCGTGCTGCCATGACCGAAGCCTGGTACCAGTGGATGGGCCGGGCGCTGGCGGTCCCGGGAGGCGACGGGTAGGCGGCCGCCACCCAACCGCTCGGTAC
>JBPCTX010000035.1:0-14553 GCA_051011455.1 Acidimicrobiia bacterium
GTGCGGACCACTCGCCGGCGCCGCGGCTGACGGGGCTCACGAATCCGCAGCCCGGCCGACCGCCGCTGGGCGGGGCTGAGGCGGCGGTCCTCGACTTCGAGGCCGGCCTGCTCGAAGACCGCATCCAGGTCCGCCTGGATGGCAGCGGCCGCGTCCGTGACATCGTCCACTTCCGGTGTGCGCCGGGCTTCCGCCACGCCGGGAGCTGCCGAACAGGCCTCTTCCCACTCCTCCGGCACGGTGATGTTGCGAACTTCATGAGCGGTGGTGACACCCTCGGGCTCCGACCACAACTTGGTCCCGGCCAGGGCCCGGGCGGCCTCGGCCGGCTGGCCGACGCGGTGGGCGAGGGCGGCGGCCGAGCGACCCAGCTCGGGGTCCTTCTCGTGCTTGACCCTGTCACCGAGCAGCTCAACTGCCTGCCCATAGAAGCGGGCGGCTAGCAGTTCCTCAGTGAGGTGGGCGGGCTCCAGATCGTGCCACTTGCCCCCGGAATCCACGTCGATGCGCCAGCTGAGCGCCTGGCACCGGTTGCGCCACCGCCACCCATTGATGCCGGCCGGCGTCGCCTTGAGGGCCGTGATGATCTCTTCTTTGGCCTCTTCATGACGGCCCAGGCCATTGAGGGCCCTTGCCCGCAGATAGCGGGCCGCGTTTTCCCAGGCGGGGAGAGTCGAGAGGACGATCTCCAGCATGTCGTCGGCGCCGCGCAGCGACTCCTCCCACGCTCCGTACATGCCGGCTCCCTCGGCCAGCGCCATATGCCCCAGGAATATGGGCCCGAAGGCTCCGATCTCCTCGGCATGGGCCATTGCCTGGCGCCGGGTCTCCTCAGCTTCGGCGGGACGGCCGACTGCGAACAATCCCCGGGCGAGCCACACCTGGATGTCGGCCAGCTCCGCCACCTCGTGCTCGCTGAGCTGCTCGGCCAGGGCGGTAAAACGGTCGACAGCATCCTGCGAGCGGCCCTGATCGAACGCCACCCAGGCTTCGTCGTACTTGGCCTGGAAACGCTCATCGGCGGTGCCGTGCTCGGCCAGCAGGACATCCGCCTTCTCGTGAGAGACCTCGGCCTCATTGGGAAACCCGATGCGGCCCAGGGTGCGGGCGCGCAGCGAATGGAGGCGTCCCAGCCGGCCCGGGTCATCAACGGCGGTGAGCTGGGCGGCTGCCAGGTAGCCGTCGGCATCCTGGCTGTGCTGCTGGTCATCTGCGATCCGCGCCTGCCACTCGAGCGCATCGGTCAGCACCGATCCTTCGGCGTGGCGGGCGGCGTCGGCGGCATCAGCCATTGCCTCGCTCGAGCGGCCCATCAACCGGTATGCCTGGGCCCGGCCCAGGTGGAGTCGCGCCACCAGGTCACGGTCGTCGGATTCGGTTTCGTCGGCAGCCTGGAGCGCCGACTCCAGCAGAGGAACCGCGTCGGCCATGTGATGGTGCTCGACGGCGGCCAGGCCGGCTTCGGCCAGTGGACCGAGGGCCTCGGACCAGCGGGCGGCCGCGGCCAGGTATTGGGCGTAGATCTCTGCTCCGGCGCCGGTTGAGCGGAAGGCGTCGGCCAGATGGCCTGCCGCCGCCGAGCGGCGCATCTCGCCCATCCCTTCGAGCACAGCTTCGGATGCATCGGTGGAGAGGAACCCTTCCGCCGCCTGACCGATCAGGCCGGCGTCACTCAGGCGATCCCCGGCATCCAGGAGCTCGGACTCATCCCAATCGGCCAGAGCCACCGCCACCGGGAGAGGCACGGGGCGTCCTGCGGCAGCCACCGCCTCCACCAGGCGCCGCTCATTGGGGCCCAGGTCCTTGATTTGCTCACCGATCGGCCGGTCCGGCATCGGTCCTCCCTAGCTACCGGGGGCAACCCTAGACGCTGACGCTAACCGGTGGCTAACGCGAGTCGAGGAGGTCCTGGGCCCGGGCGGCGATGTCGAAATCCGGGTCGAGCAGCCAGTGGAAGGCCAGCCCGTTGAGCCCGGCCAGCAGCAACTCGGCCTGGAGTTGGGACCTGGGTTTGCTGGTCCGGGACTTTCGCCGGATGGCGTCTGCCAGTCGGGTCGCCCTGGTCTCATGGTGGCTGAGGACCCTGTGGGCCAGCGCTTCGTCGTTCATGGCGCCACCGACCGCTGTTTGCAGGTAGATCTTGGCCAGGGTCGGCTGGCCGGTTATGAACTCGACGTAGGCGTCGACCAGTTCCTCAACGGTGTCTTTGCCGACCCCGTCGGGGTGGGGATCGACGGCGTTGATGGCCTCCCGGATCACAGTCAGGATCACCTCGTCTTTGGAGTCGAAGAGGTTGTAGAAGCTGCCGGCCCGGACACTGGAGCGGTCCAGGATCGCCGCCAGGGTGGTGCCGTCCAGCCCGACCCGCGCCAGCAACCAGCGGGTGGATTCGAGGATGCGGTCCCGGGTTTGCAGGCCGGGTAGGTAGCGGGCCATAGATGAGAATGTAGCGGGTCGGATCGTCCGACCTCACCCGTATTTGGAGATTACACTCAAAATAGAGCGTATACTCAAAAACAGCGACCGAAACCCGCGCCGCCCGACCAACGCCGAGCCGAGGAGCGCCATGTCACACACTCACCACTACAAGACCAATCTCAGAGACATCGAGTTCAACCTCTTCGAGGCGTATCGGACTCAGGAATACCTCGGCGATGCTCCTTTTGACCAGATGGACGAGGAGACGGTGCGCGACGTGCTGCGTGAGATCGACCGCCTGGCCCGCGAGGACTTCGCGGCCAGCTTTGTTGAGGCGGACCGCACACCACTCGAGCTGAGTCACGGCGAGATCGAGCTTCCCTACGGCGTGGAGAAGAGCCTCGACGCCGTCTACGAGGGAGGCTGGGACCGGCTCGGCTATCCGTTGGAGATCGGTGGGTTCGGGGCTCCTCCTTCACTCACCCTGGCGGTCGAGGAGTTGCTGATCGGCGCCAACCCGGCTGCCTACTTCTATGTTTCGGGCGGCATGATGGCCGGCGTGCTGGCCGAGGAGGGCACCCCCGAGCAGGTCGAGCGGTTCGTCATCCCGGCCATTGAACGACGCTGGGGCGGAACGATGGTTCTCACCGAGCCTGATGCCGGGTCCGATGTTGGCGCCGGCACGACCAAGGCGATACATGTCGAGGGCGAGATGTATCACATCGAAGGAGTGAAGCGCTTCATCACCAGCGGAGAGGCCGACTACCACGAGAACATCTTGCACCTGGTGCTGGCCCGCCCCGAAGGGGCCGGACCGGGGACCAAGGGCCTTTCCATGTTCGTAGTTCCCAAGTACATCCCCAACGAGGACGGATCGCCCGGCGAGCGCAACGGTGTGTTGTGCACTGCCATCGAGAAGAAGATGGGCATCAAGGGATCGGCAACTTGTGAGCTGACATTCGGGACTCACGAGCCGGCCGTTGGCTGGTTGGTGGGAGGCGTCCACGACGGGATCCGTCAGATGTTCCGGGTCATCGAGCATGCCCGCATGCTGATCGGAGTCAAGTCGGCCGCCACCCTCTCCACCGGCTATCTCAACGCTCTCGAATACGCCAGGGAACGCAAGCAGGGGGCTCACATCACCCAGGCCACCGACAAGACCGCCCCCAGGGTGGAGATCATCGAGCATCCGAATGTGCGCCGGATGCTCATGGAGCAGAAGGCTCACGCGGAGGGCCTGCGGGCTCTGGCCTACTACGCCGGCTGGTTGCAGGATCAGGAGCGCCGTTTCCCCGACGACGATTCGTTCGCGCGTCGCAACGATTTGCTGCTGCCTCTGATCAAGGGCTACTCCTCGGAGAAGTCCTATTACCTGCTCTCCCAGGCCCTGCAAGTGTTCGGCGGAGCCGGGTTCACGATGGACTATCCACTAGAGCAGTACATCCGCGATGCCAAGATCGACACCCTCTACGAGGGAACCACCGGCATCCAGGCGCTGGACCTCCTCTTCCGGAAGATTGTGCGGGATCAGGGCGAGACCCTGTCGTCGCTGGCCGCCGAGATTGTGGAGACCGTCAAGGGCGGAGCCGCCGATGATCCGTTCGAGGCCGAGCGCGAGTTGCTCGGCGTGGCCCTGGAGGACGTCCAGAGCCAGCTCAACGTGATGATCGGTGCCCTGATGGCGTCGCAAGGCGATCCCGAGGAGATCTACAAGCCGACACTGCATGCCAACTCGTTGCTGGAGAGCCTGGCTGAGGTGGTCATCGCCTGGCTGATGATCCGTCATGCCGAGGTAGCCCAGCTTTCGCTGGCTGCCGGTGAGGACGCCTTCTACAGGGGCAAAATCGCCTCGGCCCGCCACTTTGCCCGCACTGTGCTTCCCAAACTGAAGTTGAGGCGAGAGCTGGCCGAACTGGAAGACGGGGGCCTGATGGAGATGCCGGTCGACCAGTTCTAATAGTCGCCTCGCCCTATTAGGTAAATCGGTCTTGTGCCGATAGCGCCAGCATGGATATCGGCAACAGATTGATGCACCGGGCTTACGTGCTGGTTGAGGCTGAAGTTCCCGCCGGCGAGGCCATTGAAGACCTGGTGACGCTGGCCCGCGGTGATGTCACCCATCTGCGCAGTGCTCGCCACCATGCCACTGCCACCGCCGCCATGCCCGGACCAGATCCGGTGAGCCTCGAGATCGCCGGCTTCGAGCCCGGCCTGGCTCACGTCGCCCGCATGCGGCGGGCCGCGCTCGATGACTTGCTGGATAGAGCTATCGCCAGTTTCGGAGATGCGGCTGCCTAGAAGCAGCCTTCAATCCAGCCGACCTCAGGCAATCGGCCCGATCGGTACGAGGTGACGATTCCGTTCTCGTCGGTCTCGAATATGACCCGGGAGTTCTTGTCTGCCTCATCGACCGGCACGAACGTGAGGTACTTCCCAGCGGGCACGTAGGGGTGCTGGCTGGTCTCGATCTTGTCCCCGAACAGGCCGATGATCTGAGCCTCGGTCATGCCGATCCTGGCTCCGGAACGCGTGGTGATCTTGCTTCCCGGGAAGATATCGACCCGGGCGATGGTCCCCTCGCTGACCATGAATCCGACGTCATTGAGCACCGGTTCGGCCAGTAGGTAGTAGCACGAGTCGTTGATGAACTCGACTGCCAGACCGTAGCCGGCGGCGATGTTGGCCTCTTGTGGGGTCATCCCGATCCGGACCGGCCCCAGGCCGTTGGTGGTGACGGTGTCGGTACTGCTGAGGATCGGATTGGGGGGCAGGGTGGTGCTGGTGGTCGAAGAGGTTGTGGTGGTGGGAGCTGCCGTGGTGGTGGTGGTGGCGGCCGTGGTCGAAGTCGTGGCCGAGGCGGTGGTGGTGGTCGTGTCGGATGAGTCGTCTCCGCCGCATGCCGCGGCGACCAAGGCCAGTACGAGAACGAGTGGGGTAAAGCGTTTCATGAGCCCTCCTGGGTGCGACCACGCCGAGCATAAGAGGCGTTTGTGCTTTGACGGCGGTTATCGGCCTCAGGTTCCAAAACCTTCTCCGTGGTGATGCGAACACTCAGCGTGTTGGTGCGGAATCTGGCACAATCAGTACAGGCAACACGGAAGGGAAGATGATCACTGATCAGCAGTTTGCTGAGATCGTGGAAACGCGGGCGCGCCGTCCCGAGGTGCTGGCCGAACTAGCCCGGGGCCGCAAGCGGAGGCCCGAGTTCGACGACGGCCGGAGCCTGTTTCTCATCACTGCCGATGATCCGGCTCGTGCCAGCCTTCAGATCGGTGCCAATCCCGTCGCCATGGGTGAGCGCAAGCGACTGCTGGGAAGGTTGACCGACGTGCTGGCCGATCCTGCCGTCGACGGCATCGTCGCCACTCCCGATATTGTCGACGATCTCCTGCTGCTCGGTTCCCTCCACGACAAGCTCGTTCTTGGCTCAACGAACCGCAGCGGGCTGGCCGGGTCGTCGTGGGAGATTGACGATCGATTCACCGCCTTCGACGTTACCTCCATCGTCGGCGGCAACCTCGACGGCGGCAAGCTCACTCTGCGTCTCGATTGGAAGGACGCCGGCACCAACCGGACGATGGCTGCCGCGGGGGTGGTGATCTCCGAGCTGGCTCGAGCGAAGAGGGTGGCGCTGCTTGAGCCGCTGCCGGGGATCCATGAGGGTTGCCGCCCTCGCGTCGCCAACGACCCCGACTATCTGATCAGAGCGCTCTCGGTGGCAGCCGGCCTGGGGGCCGTTTCCGTCTACACCTGGCTCAAGGTGCCGCTTGTGCGGCAGATGGAAACGGTGTTGGCGGCCACGTCGATGCCCGTTCTGGTGGTGGGTGGTGATCCCGGCGCAGACGACCGGATGGCAGTGGCGCGCTGGCAGGAAACCGTGTCTCTGCCTCAGGTGCGGGGGATCATCGCCGGACGCAGCCTGCTGTTTCCCGCCGATGGCGATCCCGGTCGCGCAGTGGCGGCAGTGGCCGAGGCGTTGGGGAGGTAGGGCCCTCTAGGGCTCTGAGGTCCCTTCCCGTCCGAAGTCGTCCTCGAGTCGGACAACGTCGTCCAGTTCCGGTGTCGACACCTCGATCAGGCGGGTGTCGGTCACAGCCTCGAAGCGGTGGCACTGGCCGACTGGAACGCGGTGAAACTCGCCGGCCCCGAGGCGGATTGGCTGCAGCTCTCCGGCTTCGTCCTCCAGGTGGAGGATCATCTCGCCATCGATCACGAAGACAGACTCGTCCTTCTGCTCGTGATACTGCAGGGACAGCCTCTGGCCGGCATTGATGAAGATCACCTTGCCGACATAGCTGTCGGTGACCGTCCACCACAGCTCCCAGCCCCACGGCTTGTCGACACGCGTTGTTGTTTTCTGCTGATCCATCGGAACACTCATCATATGTCAGACGGGCCGATTTGGGGCCGGACGGTCAGGGTTCGAGTACCACCACCGGAATGACCCGGTCGGTCTTGCTCTCGTAGGAAGCGAACCGTTTGTCGGCGTCGACGAACATCTGCCACAGGCGGTCCCGCTCCTCGCCCTCGGTAACCCGGGCGGTCCGGCCCTCCACTTTCTTGCCCACCTGGACCGACACCGCCGGGTCGGCAACCAGGTTGTAGTACCACCCCGGGTGATTGGGGGCGCCTCCGACCGAACCGGCTACGAGCAGGTTGTCACCGTCTTCGACGGCCCGCAATGGCACGGTTCGGGCCCGGCCGGTCTTGCGGCCGGTGGTGGTGAGCAGCAACAGATGCTTGCCGGCGAATCTGCCGCCCGTTGCCTGGTACCACCGGGCGTGCCCGGTATTCATCACCTGGAAGATCGTCTTCCCTATTCCCATTGGATGCTGTCCCTTTTCTTGTTGAGATCCATGCTGGCATATCGGCTCGGAGGACGGCACCGTGCGCATCCCGTAACCTGAAGGCATGGATCGAACTCTGCACGAAGACTGGCCCGCCCCCGGGCGCGATGCCAGGCTGGTTATCGGGCTGGCAGGTGGCACCGGCAGCGGCAAGACCACCGTGGCCGAAGCCATCGTGCACGCCCTCGATGGTGAGCGAGTCGCCTTTCTGGAACACGACGCCTATTACAAGGACCTCCGCCCGCTGCCCTTCGAGGAGCGGGCCGCCCAGAACTTCGACCACCCCGACGCATTCGAGACCGGGTTGATGGTGGATCACCTGACTCGCCTGCGGGCAGGCGAAGCTGTGGAGAAACCCATCTACGACTACTCGATGCACCTGCGCACAGAGCAGACGGTCCGCGTGGAGCCTGCCCCCGTGATCGTGGTGGAGGGGATCCTGGTGCTGGCGGAGCCGGTGCTGCGTGAACTGATGGACTTGAAGATCTTCGTCGACACCGATGCCGACCTGCGGTTCGTCCGCCGGATGCAGCGCGACATCAAGGAGAGAGGGCGGTCACCCGAGTCGGTGATCGGTCAATACCTGGCCACCGTCCGGCCAATGCACCTCCAGTTCGTGGAGCCATCAAAGCGCCACGCCGACATGATCATTCCCGAGGGCTACAACCCGGGGGCGGTAGCGACCGTCATCTCAATGATCCGGGATTACCTCAGCCGTCACTGATCCGGGAGTCGAGATACTCGGCCAGGGCCACGGCGTTGTTATGGCGGCGGTCCCGCAATGAATAGATGAGCGTCACTGTTCCCAGCCGGGCCTGACGGGCGATGGGCTCCCACCCGGCCGGGTTGGCGTCGAGTTCGTCGAAGTACTGGCGCTTGAAGGACGCCCATTCGTCCGGGTTGCGGCGCAGCCGCTTCATCAGCTTGCGATCCGGTGCAGCCGCCCGCACCCACTGGACAATGCGAAGCGAGTCGTGGCGAACTCCGGGAGGCCATCGTCCATCCACCAGAAACCTGGCTCCGTCATCGGGCTCGTGCGGATCCCAGACCCGCTTGGTGCGAATGTCGGCCATGACCCAATCCAACACCACCGGGAGGCCGGGGGTCAATTCGGGCCGCTCGTGTACGATCCTCTCATGGCGCTGCTTCTCAATCGCACAAGCCGACTCACCGAGCCGACGAAGGTCCTGGTCGACTGCGACGGGCGTGCCGTCTCGGTCGAGCTCACGGACGCCGCCGCTTCTCAACTGGCCAGACTCGAGAGCCCGGTCGTGGCCGAGATGGAGATCCTCTTCTCCTGCCTGGTGCGCAAGCAAGTTGTCTTCCGCCCACCGGTGGTGGGAGAGACGAGCTACCCGGTGGTGGACGGTCTTTCTCTGGCGGTCAGGCCTGTTCTCTACGAGCTGTGCGAGCCGGCACCCGGTGAGACCGAACCCCCGGTGGTGGACTTCGACGTCGTCTCGCCTGAGCAGCTGCTGCCCCGGTCGGTGCGGATTGATGCCGACGACGATCATCTGGTGGGGACTTTCAGCTTTTCGTAACAGCCCGGAATGTCGGCCCCGGCCGGGGGGTTGCCACAGCCATGACAGACGAAATCATCGCTGCGCTGGAATCGGATCGCACCATCGACATCACCACGACCGGTCGCCAATCGGGACAGCCGCGGCGCAAGGAGATGTGGTTTCACAACGTTGACGGGCGCATCTTCATCACCGGATTGCCGGGGCGCCGCGACTGGTACGCCAACCTGCTGGCCGATCCCTCATTCACGTTCCATCTGAAGGAATCGGTCCGGGCCGATCTGGACGCCACTGCCAGGCCCGTGGCGACGGTGGACGAGAAGCGAGAGATATTGGAGATTCTTCTCCCCAGAATCGGCCACCTCGACAAGATTGAGCGCTGGCTGACCGATGGTCCGCTGGTGGAGGTCAGTTTCGCCTAGCGGCGACCCCGCTTGATGTTGGGATCCGCTCCGTGAGCTGCCAGCAGGCGGCTGCGGTCTCGATCGCTGAGTCTGGCCACCGACATCCGGACCGCCTCGCGGGACATCAACTCCAGGTGGCGTTCCACGAATCCGGCCACCGGGACCCCATTGGCCTTCGACAGTTCACGTAGGACCCATCCGGTGCCGGTCTGAGCGAAACGTTCCGGATGCCGGATCGTGGTGGCGCACACGTCGAGCACCATCTCTGTGAAACCGTGGAAGTTGGCCTCTCCGTCCGGGGCCGACGGGACAAAGGCCACCCCGGCTGCCCGCCTTCGCCACAGGTTGCGGGCGCGTTGCCAGTCGGCGATGGCCCGGGCGCACGCCTCGCCTTCGGCCGCCGCCAGTGGGCCAAGCACCCTGATGCAGAACCAGTCGCATGTGTTCCAGTCAGAGATGAAGCCGTGGTCGAACAGGCGAGCCCAGCGAGGCAGCTCGGTCCGCCACGAGATGGCCCCGGCGGGAAGCAAGATCTCCTGAATCAGGAGGATCCCGGCCAGCTTGTCTTCGGCCAGTTCCTGTTCTATCAGAGCGATTGCCAACTCCCGCTGACGGGTGGATTTCCACTCGTCGCCATCGGCGGAATGCCATTCGTTGACAGCCTGTCGGATCCCGGCCATCTTGACGCCCCGGAAGCTGATCGTTCCTTTCAGGTATGCCTCCCACCACTCCCGGGTACCGGCGTCGGCTCGGCCTTGCAGGTCGCGTTGGATGGTTCGGACGGCGTCCTCGATCACCCACGGTTTCTACCACGCGGCGGATACGCATCCCGGGGTGGAAGCTCCTCGCCTGATCCGGGGTTTGGTCCGGTGTGGATGACTCGACCAAACGATCTGCCAAACCTCCCGTGCATGTTCTGCCGGGCGGGCGCCTCGGTGCAGAATCCTGGTGGGACACCGCCCGACTCTCGGCCGGGGCGGCCAGGTTCTTCGGATTGCGACCGAGGCAAATCCTCCGGGTCGGCCGAGCGGGCGATCGTGATGCGCTGCATCGGCTGGAGGCGGATTGGGGGCGCGATGTAGCCGACTTCCTGGACATCAAGTGGGAGGTCGCCGGTCTCGAGAATGTTGTCCCTGGTCGTCGGTATGTGGTGGCTGCGTTGCATGAAGGGTTTGCCGACGCCCTCGCTCTTTTGAGGCTGGGACTCGATTTGCGTTTCGTCGCTCGCGATGAGCTGGCGGAGTGGCCGACACTGGGCCGCTATCTGTCCGACACGAATCAGTTGATTGTCACAGAGGGTCGGTCCCGGGTTTCCTATCGCCGCCTGATCGCCGGCGGAGCCGCCGCCCTTGACGCGGGTGAGGCACTGGTGCTCTTTCCCCAGGGCTCGATCCTCGGAGTGGAGACGGCGTTCTGGCCGGGGGCCTTTCGTTTGGCCGACAAACTCGACGCCTGGATCTTGCCGGTGGCTCTCACCGGCAGCCATCGAGTTTGGGAGTATCCGTACTCACCGCAGGTCCGGTTCGGTCAGCGGATGAGTGTGCGGGTGTTGCATGCGGTGGAGCCGGGTCGAGCGGTCGATCAAGCCCGCGTGATTGAGAGACAACTCAAGCAGCTAGCTCTGAGCGGCGACATGGCGGCACCCCGGAGGTTCGAGCCTGAGGTCGACGGCTATTGGGACGACTACCGGTATGAGATCGATCCCGACTTTCCGGACCTGGCCGCACTGGTAGCCGAGCACCGGAGGGCGGCGGCTCAGTAGGGTCTCGGGACCGATGAGTATCTTCCTTGCATTCCTCTCCTCCCTGTCGTTCGGCGCTGCCGACTTCCTGGGCGGTTTGGCAACCCGGCGATCGGGCCGGTTGTTCTCGGTGGTGGTCCTGTCGCAAGTGGCCGGTCTCAGCATCGTCCTGGTGGCGTTGGCGGTTGGCCGCCCTGAGCTGGTAGCGGGCGACATCGGTTGGGCGGCATCCGCCGGAGTGGCGGGGTCGGCCGGACTGGTGCTTCTCTACCGGGGCCTCTCCATCGGAACCATGAGCGTCGTGGCTCCTCTCAGCGCGGTGATGGGGGCACTGGTCCCGGTCGGGTGGGGCCTGATCACCGGGGAGCGGCCATCGCTCCCGGCCATTGTGGGTGTGCCCATCGCCCTGATCGCGATCGGGCTTGTCAGTGGAGCTGCCTCCAACCGGGGGGTGAGGGGTCCCGGCATGCTGGAGGGAATCGGAGCCGGGGTCGGATTTGGCGTGTTCTTCATCCTGATCGCCCAGTCCGACTCGGCTGAGTTATGGACACTGACCTTTGCTCGTATCGCTTCAATCTCGGTTCTGGTTGCGATCGCCGCCGTCACCGGCGCCGTCCTCCGCCCCGGCCCCGGCGTCGGCCTGGTGATCGTCGGAGCGGGAGTGCTGGACATGGCGGCCAACCTGCTGTTCCTGATGGCCGAGCGGCGGGGGCTGCTCACGCTGGTCGCCGTCATCGCTGCTCTCTACCCGGCAGGCACGGTGTTGTTGGCCCGGATAGTGCTGCACGAGCGGCTTTCGAGGTCTCAGGTCATCGGGCTCGGACTGGCCGCAGTCGGCATTGGCTTGATCGCCGTCGGCTAGCCGAACAGGACGAACTCGGCGGGCTCAGCCCCCTCCAGCCGGTACCGGGCGGGGTCGGGATCGCGTCCGCCGGTCATGCGCACGAAGGTCTCGGGGTCGGTCACCAGGGTTCCTCGGTCGGGGCCGGCTCCGACTTCGATTGTCCGGCCGTCGACTGTCACGCTGGGCCGAAAGTCGAGCCGCCGGCTCCGCTCTGCCAGCAGACCGAGTCCCAGGTTGAGCCCGGGCCCGCTGTAGGCATCATCGATTCCGAGGGCGTCCCGGATGTCGCCGCAATGAACCCATACCCCCAGGCCAAGGCCATCGAGCGGTCCTTCCGCGGCGTCGATCCGCGCCGCCGTCGGCTGCGCTGTGGCCTGTAATTCGTCCCGCACGCGATCGAACTCCCAGGAGCGCCGTTCTTCGACGTCGAGTTCGTTGTCCTCCGGCGTGAAGCGGTGAGTGCGGTCCTCTATTGCGCGAAGCATCGATCCAGAGCAATGAGCCAGGACGTCCCGTACCGTCCATGGATCACAGGCTGTGGTCAGGTTCTGGTCGGTGGCCGTACCTTCGCTTAGCACTCTTCCGATTTCCTCGACTGCAACAAGGAGAATCCGGGCAGCAGGGCGGAGAGTCATGAATTGAAGCTACCCGGCGGCCGTGGCGGATGGGATTCTCAATCATGAAACAGGGGACCCGAAGCCTCGGGTCCCCTGTTGTCCGTCTGGTTCCCCCTGGGTCAGTCTGCGGGACTCCAGATCCACTCATGGAACACGACGGGCTCGTATTCCAGCCCACGGATCACAATCTGATCTCCCATTGTGTAGCCCCATGCCTCCGGTGCACGGTCGAAGAGACCGGCCGGATGCGGGACCTCGAAGAACGTCGTTCCGTCCAACGTCGTCATCGGCACGATCCGCGCGACGGATTCCGGATCCTCGGACCACATGGCGGCGCCGAGGGCCAGCAGCCCGTCATCGCTCGGAATCAGGTCGGTAACAAACCGCAGCTCGGCCAGGTTCGGCACCGCGGCCCGCTCCCATTCACTTCCGTCCTCGGAGACGAAGACCATGCCGTGCTGCCACGTGTCCTCTCCGAAGTACAGGCCGCTCATGTAGATCCGGCCGTCGAACATCACCGGGTCCCTCGGAAAGTCGTCGTAGGCGAAGTCTGACCCGGGGATGGGTGCCCACTCGATGCCGTCGACGGACTCGATCATGCTCCGCTTGCCCCACTCGTAGCATTCTGCACTGTCATCAACGGTCACCGCCAGGTAGCGATCGCCGGCAAAGAGGATGCTTTCAATAACCAGGCCGGGGTCGTGCGCGATCCAGGTCACACCGTCCTCGCTGCGGATGACGACCTCCTGTTCGGCGACCACGAGTATCTCGTTCTCGCCGGCTACCGTCATCTCGCCCCCGTGTTGGGTGGAGTAGGTGGTTTCCTCCCAACTCATCCCATCACTTGAGCTATAGACAACCCGTCGGAAGGTCATCGCCGGGCTGTGGGCGTCCTCGGCGATGAAGGAGAATACGTAGATCTTGCCGTCAAACTCGACGACCGATATGACCATCGCGTCGACTGTGTAGAGCGGTGGTTCGCCGGGTAGCAATTCGGCATCTTCGATGAGCTCCCCCTCGGGAAATGGCACGGCCAGGCGCCAGTCGATGCCGTCTTCGGACACGAGTACGCCTTGACGTGAGTCGGTGGCGATCAGGCCGAGGCTGGTTTCAACCGCGCTACCGCCTCCGGCGAATTCCGTGGCCGACGTCTCATGCGCCCAGGTGCCAGCGAGCAGCCCGCTGGATGGCTCCGGGGCCGGCACAGTTGTCGCGACGGGTGGGGTCGTCGTAGGTGCGGCGGGAAGTGTGGTCTCCACCGCTGGAGTCGTGGTGGCGATTGTGGTGGCCGGGCCGGCGACCTCCGAGTCGCTACCCGTAAAGCTGATCAAGGCAGCTGCACCAACCACCATCAGCACCAGAATCCCGGCAGCCGATGCGACCAGTGCCGGCCGCCATCGCGACGAGCGCTCCGGCCTCGTCGGAGCCTGTTTGGTAGTGGTCATGTCATCCCTCCTCTCGGTTATGAGGGCAAGGAGGGCGGCCGCCTCGGCAGGGTCATCGTGCAGGTGTTCCGGGCGGGGAACGGGGTTGGCCTGCGTGAGCCGCTTCTCTATCTGCGGGCCCTTCACCATGACTTCTGCTCCTTTGGCGAGGCGGTTCCTCCAATTTGCCTCTCTTCAGGTCTATGTCCGGCCTGCTCGAAAGCTTGCCGGAGGCGGCGGAGGGCGCGATGAATGCGAACATCGGCGGTCTTGCGGGAGCACCCCACGATCTCGCCGATGGCGGCATGGGGCAGTTCCTCCCAGTAGGCCAGCCGGAGGATCTCCTGATCCTGTGGTCGGAGCGTTGCCAACGCTCCGACCATTGCCCGGTCCTCGACCTGCTGGATGACAATCGTCTCCGGAAGGTCGGGTTGTGTGGAGCGCAGTCGCGTCAGCTTGGAGAACAGACGGTCGGAGCGACGATGACTCCGCAACTGGTTGGCCAGAACCCGCCGCGACACTCCGTACAGCCAGGGAAGGGACTCGGATCCGACGGGCACGTCATCCTTGCGACGCCAGGCAACCACAAACACGTCGGCAGTGGCGTCGTAGGCGTCGTCGCGGGGAAGGCGGCGTAGGAAGTAGGCGAGAACTGCGCGGTGATGCGCCTCAAAGAGCCGAACGAATGTGTCTTCCTCTTCGGACTTGATCACGGCGCTTAGCTCCCGCCTTCATTGA
>JBPCTX010000036.1:0-5053 GCA_051011455.1 Acidimicrobiia bacterium
ACAGCGGACAGCGGACAGCGGACAGCGGACAGCGGACAGCGGACAGCGGACAGCGGACAGCGGAAGATGCCACACCTCCCACGAATTGCGAAGCAACTCGCAAGGAACGCGAAGCGTTCCCGCCGACAGCCGATGGCGGGAACAGGGTTTGACATCTGAGTCCGGCTGGCCGATGCTTCTCAGCCCAATGGAGGAACAGGATGGAACTTCGGCGAGACGGGGCTCAGATCTACGTGCCGGACGGTCTGGACCCGGCCGGTGCCATCGCCCGCACCACCCACATGGCAGTCGGAGCCCATCAAGACGACATCCCAATCATGGCCCACCACGGGATTCTGGAGTGCTTCGGGGTCTCTGATCGCTGGTTCCTGGCTGCCACCGTCACCGACGGGGCCGGCAGCCCGCGCTCGGGCCCGTACGCCGACTACAGCAACGAGCAAATGCGGGAGGTCCGCATCGTTGAAGAGAAGAAAGCTGCCTACGTCGGCGAATACGGAGCGGCAGTACTACTCGACCATCCCAGCTCGGCGGTCCAGGACCCGGGCGAGGACGCCATCGTCGACGAGTTGGCTGAGTTGATATCTCAGGCCCGACCGCAGGTGGTGTACACCCACAACCTGGCCGACAAGCACGACACTCATGTGTCGGTGGCGCTGCGAACACTGGCCGCCCTTCGTCGGCTGCCTCCAGATCAACGACCGCAGGCCGTATACGGCTGCGAGGTCTGGCGCGACCTCGACTGGATGAACGACGGAGACAAAGTGGTCTTTGACGTCAGTGCGCACGAGAATCTGGCAGCAGCCGTCATCGCTGTCTACGACTCCCAGATTGCCGGGGGCAAGCGCTACGACCTCGCCACCGCCGGACGTCGCCTGGCCAACGCCACATTCTCAGAGAGCCATGCGGTCGACACCGCCCAGGCCCTCATCTTTGCGATGGATCTGCTTCCGCTGGTGAATGACGAGGCGACGGATCCCTCCGCCTTCGTGGCCGAGCACCTGGCCCGAGCCGGTAACGAAATCTCCGACCGGATAACCCGCTTGTCCGGCCGGGCCGGCTGATGGCCAACCCGCCCGAGCCCGGGTCAAGCACCCTTCTCCACGAGATCACCGAGCAGCCGGAGGTGTTCGATCGGCTCGTCACCGACGGCCTGACCGAGGCGCTGGCCATTGCATCCCAGTTAGAGGATCGGCAGTTCCAATACATCGTGATCGCCGCCCGCGGAACATCTGACAACGCGGCCCGATATGCCAAGTACCTGTGGGGTGCCCACAACGGCTACCCGGTGGCACTGGCAGCGCCCTCGCTGTTCAGCACCTACCACAAGCCACCCAACCTGGACGGGGCTCTCGTGGTCGGCATCTCCCAGTCGGGCGAGTCGCCCGACCTGGTGGCCGTCATGGAGGAGGCCAGGCGCCAGGGCGCTCCCAGGCTTGCCATCGTCAACGAAGTTGACTCCCCCCTGGCCGCAGCCGCCGACCATGTGCTCGATGTGCGAGCCGGGACCGAGCATGCCGTGGCGGCCACCAAGTCCTATACCAGCCAGTTGCTGGCCACCACCATGATCGGGGCCGGGTGGCGAGGCGCGCCGCCGGGCATGACCGACGCTCTCAATGAACTCCCCCGCCTCGCTTCCGCCGCCCTGGAGGGGGCACCCATGGCCGAACGGGCAGCCGCCCACTTCTCCAACGCCGAAGCCTGTGCCGTCCTGGGCCGTGGCTTCAACCATGCCACCGCTTTCGAGTGGTCTCTCAAGCTGCAGGAAGTCACCTACACGCTTGCTCAGCCCCACTCTTCGGCCGACTTCAGACACGGGCCGATCGCCGTCGTCGAGTCAGGCTTTCCGGTCTTCGTCGTGGCGCCGGAGGGCGCCGTCGCCGATGAGCTGCTTGAGCTGGCCTCCGACCTGCACCGGGAGCGAGGTGCCGACCTGCTGGTGATGTCGGATCGGGACGGCCTCGAGGCATTCACCGACTTCGTGCTCCCGCTACCGGCCGGAATGCCCGAGTGGCTGAGCCCGATTCCGGCCATCATCGCCGGCCAGCTCTTCACCTACCACCTGAGCCTGGCCAAACAGCAGGACCCGGACAATCCCCGGGGCCTTTCCAAGGTGACCAGGACGCTCTAAGGCGGTAGGTTGCAGTTCGTGCGAATCGGACTGATCAACCAGTTGCATGGCAGGCCTGAGAGTGACCCTCCTGCGCCGACCTGGGCTTCAATCAAGGAGCGTGCCCTTGCCGCCGAGCGGGCCGGCTTCGATGTCTTCGTCTTCGAGGATGCGCTTCTGTTTGGAGCCGAAGATGCTCCCGACGGCTACTGGGAGTCGATGTCCATTGCCGCCGCCCTGGCGGTGGCAACCGAACGCATCGACCTCGGCCAGTCGGTGGTCAATGCGCCCTATCGATCGCCGGCCCTGACCGCCAGGATCGCCGAGACCTTGGACGAGATCTCAGGAGGTCGCTACGTGCTGGGAATCGGAGCCGGGAACACCCCCGACTCGGATTACGAGGCGTTCGGCTTTCCAACCAACCGGCGGTATTCACGCTTTGCTGAGGCGATCCAGATCATCCACTCGCTGCTCAAGACCGGCCAGGCCGACTTCTCGGGTGAGTTCTACTCGGCCAACGGCGCCGAGCTGGTACTGCGTGGACCACGCCCGCAGGGACCGCCGATCAACATCGCCGCTGGTGGTACCAAGATGCTGGGGCTGGTGGCCCGCTATGCCGACGCCTGGAATTGGTGGGGCTGGGATGAGACCTACGAGCAGATCGCAGAGCGAATCGATCCTCTTGTGGAGCAATTGACCGCTGCCTGCCGTGACCAAGGTCGCGACCCGGACACGCTGTTGCGCACCTTCGACCTCTACAGCGTTGTAGCACCCGGATTCGACCCGGCGGTGGCGAACATGGCCAATCCGGTCGACGGCTCAGCGGAAGAGATCGCCCAGCAGCTGCTGCGTTTGGGCCACCTGGGCTTCGCCGAGATCCGGTGCGACGTGTTCCCCAAAACTGCTGAGGCCGTCACTGCCATGCAACCCGTGGTCGAATTGGTCCACGCGGGCTGAGTCAGTAGCTCCATAGCGCCTCGGGTACCGACCAGGCCGGGGCCTCTCCCCAGCGTTCGGCATACACGACATTCTCAACCGGCTGGCGGTCCGCAACACCCCACTTGCCGAGTGGATAACCGCAGGTCACCGCCGCCGCCAGGCGCCATCCCTTGTCAGGAGGCACGCCGATGAGTTCTGACACTTCTTGACCGGCGAAGTGGCTGAGGGCGGTCGTCAACGTAGTGCCGACTCCGCGGGTCCGGGCGGCCAGCATCAGGTTCCAAACCGCCGGATAGATCCCAGAGCCGTCCGGATCGTTGCGAATGTACGCCAACACCACCAGCGGTACCTGTCCGAAGTTGGCGGCCAGCCAATCGGACGACGTGAGCACCCGCTGTGTGACCTCGTCTCCAGCGGCCAGCGCCCGCTCCCGCCTTCCTGCGTAGACGGTGGAGAGCAGCTGGCCCCACGAGCGGGCGTACAGCTCACCCAGCCGACCCAACAGCTCCCGGTCGGTAACGGTCACAAACCGCCACGGCTGGGCATTGCCGGGAGAAGGAGCCCGGATGCCGGCATCGAGCATTTGCCTGACCACGTCCTCTGGGATCGGATCCGGTTTGACGCGGCGCATGGCGCGAGTGGTGTAGAGGGCTTCGAGGGTGTCCAACAGCGGCTCCTTGAATCGGTGCCGCAGATCGTAGGAAGCTGACCGTGGCTAGGGCGTCACCAGTCCGGCCCGGCGCTCAAAGATCTCGGCCTTGCGAGCCACCTGAGCCGGAAACTCGATCAGCTTCTCCTGGAGCTCCTGGGCTCTGACCGAGAGCCCGTCCAGCCGCTCTATTCCCCAATCCCGAAGCAACGGGACCACCACCCGATCGTGGTGGATGCGCAGGTTGTAGACACCGGCTTTGGCCATCTCCACCGCCCGCCGCATGAAGTTGGGCATGGCCACTCCGGGCATCTCGAACCGTTCCAGCTCCTCGAGGATGGCCTGGAGAGTCACCTCCGGAGCGCGCTCCAGCATGGCCTTTACCACTCCCCGGTAGAACATGAAGTGGTGGTTCTCGTCGGCGGCGATCCGGGACATCAGCTCATAGGCCACCGGGTCGTCCGTGATCTTGCCCGCGTTGCGATGGCTGACCCGGGTGGCCAGCTCCTGGGCGCTCGTGTAGACGAAGACGTTGACCGGACTGACCGCTCCCGAGTGGTAGCCATTGGTCAACGTTGCCAGCCGGTCGTTCTCCAACTCGACCGGATCCGCATTGCGAGACGTGAGCAGGTAGCTGCGCAGCGCGATGGCGTGCTGGCCTTCTTCGGCCGTCCAGAGATGATTCCACTCCTTGAGGGCATCGTGGTCGCCCACGTGCGACTCGATCTCGGAGTGGTAGTAGGGCAGGTTGTCTTCGGTGAGCAGGTTCAGAACCAGCGAGGTACGGGCTTCGGGCGAAATGGTGCACTGCGACTCATCCCAGGGCTCCTCCCGATAGTTGCGACCCCGCTCCCACGGCACGATCTCGTGTGCGTACCAGTGTTCGCGGCGGGCCTTGTGCTCGTCCATCAGGCGCTTGACATCGTCGTTGACGGCGTCGAGCAGTTCATAGTGTTCTTCGGCGGGCACCCGTCCTCCTGTTTCGCCTTAGACCGCGGTCCAAAGGCCGGCGTTACCTCATGCCTCGGACGAGACGCGGTCCGCCTTCTTGCTGCGACGGGAGACGCGGCCGACGTTCGGCTCCCACTTGAAGAACTTCACCGCCACGATGGCGGCTCCGATCCCCCAGGCCAGCATTACGGCCAGGTGGATCCCGATGGCGTACTCATTATCGGTCCCGCTCCAGGCAAAGCCGTTCCCGCTGAGAGTCGGGTTGAACGCGTCCCCGAACGCGATCACGAAGTGTTTGAGGGGGAAGAAATTGCCGACCGCTTCCATCCAGGCCGGACCGTCTTCGGTGACCAGGAACACGTCTGACACGAAGGCGATGGGGAGCAACGTGGCCTGGGCTACCGCCG
>JBPCTX010000037.1:0-7616 GCA_051011455.1 Acidimicrobiia bacterium
GACGCCGGAATTGATCCTTCAACAGCACGGTGACAATGCAGTCGTCACAAGCACTGGTGTGTTGCATCACACATTCGTCGCAGTCGATGAGCATCTCGATTCCTTTCCACTGCCAACAACGTATCAGCGGGGTGTGACAGAAAAGGGCCGTCGGCCATCAGCTTTCAGCTTTCGGCCATAAGCAATCAGCTATCAGCTATCAGCTATCGGCCAGAAGCAATCAGCTATCAGCAATCAGCTATCAGCAATCAGCTATCGGCCAGAAGCAGAGGAGCCCGTTGCCGTTGCCGTTGCCGTTGCCCGAATGGCGGTAGGCAGTAAGCAGTAAGCAGTAAGCAGTAAGCAGTAAGCAAGAGCTTCATTGGGTCGGCCGGAGGCTGGGAGCCGGAGGCCGGGGGCCGGTGGCTGGCCGCAGGCCTCTAGTAGGCCCTTCCGAAGACGACTCGCTTGCCGTACGCCGACGGGTTGTCGCAGCGGATGCAAGTTCCCTCGGAAGCCTCGGCATAGGTGGGAATGCAACGAGGGGTGGCTGAAGTGGCGGCTTTGATGTCGTTCTCACACTCGGGACGCCCGCAGTGGAAGGCAAGCGCGAATCCAGTGTCCACCTGCGCCTCGAAGTCGCTCCAGGCGTCCGTAGTGGAGGTGTTGGCTTCCCGATAGCCGTCGGCCCTGGCCAGCAGGTAGCCGTGGTACTCGTCCAACATGTGCGGCACCCGATCAACGAACTCGCCGAACGGAATGGTCTCCTTGACGGGCCGACCCTTTTCGTCGTGTTCGCCAACCCGGTGAGCCACCAGAACGTGTCCGGCTTCGAGGTCCCGGGGGCCCAGCTCGGCGCGCAGCGGGACACCCTTGAGCTCCCAATCGTTGAATTTGAATCCGGGTGAGGCGTCGCGGTCGTCCACGTGCACCCTGACTCCGCCGCCCCGCAGCTCGGCCGCCAGCTCCTGCGCCTTGGCAAGGGCGGCGGCGCCTTGCTCATCCCGTCCGATCGGGATGATCACCAGCTGAATGGGAGCCAACCGGGGCGGAAGCACCAATCCCTGATCGTCGCCGTGGGCCAGGATGATGGCGCCGATCATGCGGGTAGACATCCCCCAGGACGTCGTATGCACATGCTGCACCTCGTTGTTGACATCGGTGTAGGTGATGTCGAAGGCCTTGGCGAAGTTGGTTCCGAGATAGTGGGAAGTGCCCGATTGAAGCGCTTTGCCGTCGCGCATCATCCCCTCGATGGTGAAGGTACGGACCGCGCCGGCGAATCGTTCGCCGGGCGTCTTCTCACCCTCAATCGTCGGGATGGCCGCCACATTGCGGGCGAACTCTGCATAGACGTCGAGCATCTGGAGAGTCTCTTCCATCGCTTCGGCCTGATCGGCGTGAGCGGTGTGACCTTCCTGCCATAGGAATTCCGTGGTGCGGAGGAAGATGCGGGGTCTGAGCTCCCACCGCACGACGTTGTTCCAGGCGTTGATGAGCACCGGCAAATCGCGGTAGGAGGAGATCCACCGGGCGTACATCTCCCCGATGACGGTCTCGGAGGTGGGCCGAACCACGAGTGGCTCCTCGAGCTCCTTGCCCCCGGCATGGGTAACCACGGCCAGTTCGGGCGAAAAGCCTTCAACGTGGTCGGCTTCCCGATGCAGGTAGCTCTCCGGGATGAACAACGGGAAGTATGCGTTGACGTGACCCGTGTCTTTGAAACGCTGATCGAGCTGCTGTTGGAGCAGCTCCCACATCGTGTATCCGTATGGCCGGATGACCATTGTTCCTTTGGCAGGACCGCGGTCGGCCAACTCGGCCTTGAAAACGATCTCGTTGTACCAGGCGGACACATCCTCGCTGAGGGGCGTGACTCCCAGTTCCTTCTTCTTGGCGCTCATCGCAGTGAGGCTACTCCTTGCGGCTTACCAGGTAGCTACCGATCAGGACGAGGACGACGCCACCGATCTGGATGAGCTGCACGGTCTCATCGAGGAATGTGACTCCGAGGATGAGGGCAATCACCGGTATCGAATAGCCGGCGATCGCTCCCCGGTTGGGCCCTACCCGCCCGATGAGAGTCATGTGCATGGCCCGGGCCAGGCCGGTACCCACTACTCCGAGCACCACGACCGCCAGGACCGGGCCCCACTCAAACGTGGACCCGCCCAATCCCAGGAGGCCGAGCGGAAAGAGGATCACCGAGGCGGCCACCAGTGCCCACATGATCACAGGCAACGCTCCGTACGTCTGTTGCAGAGGCGGATACACGACGTTGGCAAAGGCGTAGCCAGAAATGGCGACCACCACGTAGAAGATCCCAACCGCCGATCCTCCGGCGTCGGCGATGCTGGGCAGCGTGAGACCGATAACGCCGACGAAACCCACCAGCAGGCCGAGCCGTTGCGTCTTACCCGGGAGGCGGCGGGTGATGACCGTCATCAGTGCAGCGGTGAGGATGGGGGTGGCACTCACCAGCATGCCGGCCAGAGCACTCTCGATTCGTTCCTCGGCCAGGGCGAATAACAGGGCCGGCGCGGCCTGGCTGACGATTCCGATCAGGATCACCCGGCTGCGATCACCGGGGGCGATGGCTCGACGGGCGGCCGGGAACACCGCAAGAGCTCCGGCTCCCAGCATCACCCGGGCAGAGGCGATTACGCCGGGCTCCAGGCTCCGCAGGCCGACTGCAATGAACAGGAACGACGCTCCCCAGATCAGAGAGATCGAACCAAGCAGCGTCCAATCGAGAGGGGCATAGGCCTCACGGTTGGTCCCCTCGTTGGTAACGAGGAGTCGCCCAAAGCGGCTGGGGGACGGGATCGGATTGGTCATGACTGCAGAACGCTAACCCGCGCCGGCGTTGGTGGTTGGCTGCCTAAGGCGGGAAGAAGTTGGTCATGTTGGTGGATGACCGCCTCCCCCACCCCGACTCCGCCTCCGGCGGAGCCACCCCGCCCTCAGGGCGGGGAAGAAGAACCAAACAGATCCTGGATAGGGCTAGGGCAGGACCATCTTCAACCAGGTCTCCCCGACGGAGCCGAAGGGACCGGAGCGGGCGGCGACCTCGATCATCAATTCGGCAGCAGTCACCCGGGCGCGATCGATGAGGGATGCGGGGTAGGAGAAGAGCTCAGAGTGAGCGAGAAACTCATCTTCGTCCAACAGGGCCACTGTGGCGTCGTGGTGCAAGACAACGTCGAGATCGAGGTCGACCATCTCCACCCGGTCCGGTTGTGTCCACTCGGCCGGAGTGATGACGTCGACGTAGATGCGGTAGTCGTCGGAGAAGTCGCCATTGAAGAACATCGTCCACCAGCGATCGACCGGCACCAGCTGAACAAAGGGACTCGGCCATTGCTTGGCGGGCTCGTGGCCCCTTTGGATCGTGGTCCCGGCCGGGCCTCCGAGCCAGGTCCCGTGCTCGTCGGCCCCCAGGTAATGCATGTCGTGGCGCCAGTGCAGATCACCCGAGTACTTGAAGTACTGGACGACGATCGGCTCTCCCGGTTGGGGCCTTTGGCCCGGCTCTGACGGCACCCGGCAACTGTAGGGTTTCGGAGAAGATTCGAAACGAAGGAAACCGAAATGCCCATCGCGACCCCGGACAAATACAAGGCGATGCTCGCAGCCGCCCAGGCGGGGCGTTACGCCTTCCCGGCCATCAACGTCACCTCATCGGAGACGATCAATGCCGCCATGCGGGGCCTGGCCGAAGCCGAATCGGACGGCATCATCCAGATCAGCACCGGAGGCGGAAGCTTCGCCAGCGGCACCCACATCCAGGACATGGCCTTGGGAGCAGCCGCCCTAGCCGAGTTCGCCAACACGATCGCCGACCGCTACCCGGTCAACTTTGCCCTCCACACCGATCACTGTCAGGCCGACAAGGTCGACACGTTCATCCGACCCCTCCTGGAGATCGCCTCCCAGCGGCGCAACCAGGGAAAGCCCCCACTGTTCCAGAGCCACATGTTCGATGGTTCGGCCATCCCATTGGATGAGAACCTGGAGATCTCTGCGCAGCTCTATGAGGAGATGACCCCACTCGACGTGCTACTCGAGGTGGAAGCAGGCGTGGTCGGGGGCGAAGAAGACGGCGTCGCCGCCGACGAGAACGCCAACCTGTACACATCCCCCGAAGACGTGATGAAGGTGGTCGAAGCGCTGGGCGTCCCCGGCGAGAACACTTACCTGCTGGCCGCCACCTTCGGCAACGTGCACGGGTCGTACAAGCCGGGCAACGTCAAGTTGCGGCCCGAGATCCTGAAGGAATGCCAGGAGACCCTGGACTCGAACCACTCCGGCGCCCGCTTCCTCTACGTGTTCCATGGCGGTAGTGGATCGCTGATGTCGGAGATCCACGAGGCAGTCGACTACGGCGTGATCAAGATGAACGTGGACACAGACAACCAGTACGCCTTTACCAGGCCCATCGCCGGCCACATGATGGCCAACTACGACGGCGTGCTCAAGATCGATGGCGAGGTCGGAAACAAGAAGGTGTACGACCCCCGTTCGTACCTGAAAGCTGCCGAGGCCTCAATGGCCGAGAGAGTTATCCAGACCTGCCAGGAGCTGCGGTCGGTCGGCCAGACGATCGGG
The DNA here is from genome assembly GCA_051011455.1 of Acidimicrobiia bacterium. Taxonomy (GTDB): domain Bacteria; phylum Actinomycetota; class Acidimicrobiia; order Spongiisociales; family SHLN01; genus SHLN01. The sequence continues at coordinate 4,588 of JBPCTX010000037.1, forward strand.
TTGTAAGGCTCAGCGAGCCTTGATCCAGGAGACCAGCGCTTCGGCCCATATCGCGATGGCTCCGTGCTGTTCCGAACCCTCCCGCACCTCGCGATCACTGGAAACCACCACCACGGGATCCTCGGACTCCGCAGCCAGTCGACGTAGCTCGTCGTCGGCGGTCAGCGAGTCCGTCGTGAACCGCAGCCAGATGCCGCCGGGACCGGCACCGGTCTCGTAATCGGGGTTGAGGGCCGAGTCGTAGACCACAACCACATTGACTGGCGTCTTGGCCAGCAGCTTGAACCGGGACAGTTCCTCGTTGAGGCGCTCGCGAGCGGCCCCGTCCGGGCCGCCGCTCAGCCGGAAGGTCACGTTGTAGCCGTCGACCAGCAAGGAGTAGGGCCGGGGTTGGCGCAGCAGCCAGTCGACCGCGTTCCGATCATCGGGACGGGCGCCGGGCGGGAGCTTCCACTCCCGCTCAGACGGAGGCCGGGTGTATTCGAGCAGTGCCGGATCCGCCTCGACGGTCCGCACCAGGTTGTCCAGGTGGCGGGCGAGGGCGATGGGATCGCCGCTCCCCCAGATGGTGGCCCCCGATTGCAGCCGCTTCTCGGCCTCGGCCCGGTGGTCCTCCACCTTCTGCAGTTTCTGTTTGACGAGCGCGGTTTCCTCGGTGGCCTGACGGTGGGCCTCCTGGGCCAGGCGATGGGCCTCTTCCAGTTCGGTGAAGGCGGCGGCTTGGCGGACCTCCTCCTGCCGATCTGATTCCCGCAATTCCCGCAGCTGTGACCGGACGTCCTCGACTTCCGCTCGCTTTTGCTTCTTGAGCTCCTTGATCTCCCGCTTGGCTTCTCGCAGCCTGCTCTTGGCTTCGGCCTCCCGGGACTCCATCACCGCGATCTGCCCGTCCAGATCGCTTGCCCGTTGCGCCGCCTCGTCCAGCACCATTCTCTCGACGCGCCGGCCCAACTCGAACTGCCAGCCATCGGGGCGGAGCAGAAACAGTCCGGAGGGGTCTTCGGCGATGGCGTCGGGATCCGTCAGCTCTTCGATGGTCTTCTCGCGGAGCCAGTCCTCATCGTCGAGAGCAGCTATCAGGCCCCGAGCCAATGGGGCCGGCAGCCTGCCGCCCTGGGAGGCAGCGATTCGACGCAAGCGGGCAGGCACGTCGTCCTCGTCCATCCGGCCGAGAGCCGACCGGCCCGCTTTGATGGCTTCCTTGATCAGTTCCGGGGGGATTAGGTCCCGGAATGCGCTAGACATTGACAAGCTCAAGCTCAATCGACATACTGTCGATCCACCTGATCATGTACACGCCAACCAACATCCTCGTACTCAGATAGCGCACCGCCACATAAACGGCGCGTGCGCACCCTCCGATGCTCCGGCCGGAGGGTTTTTTCGTACCAGGACCCCGAAAGACCACCCATGAAGATCACCGTCGCAGAAGCTGTCATCAAAGCCCTCGAGTTCGAGGGCGTCGAGGTCATGTTCGGGCATCCGGGCGGCGCCATCCTCCCAGCCTACGACCCACTCCACGACAGCCACATCCGCCACGTATTGGCCCGTCACGAACAGGGTGCGGGACATATGGCCGAGGGATACGCCCAGGCCACCGGCCGGGTCGGGGTGGCAATCGCCACGTCGGGACCGGGAGCAACCAATCTGGTCACGTCGCTGGCCAACGCCTATATGGATTCGGTACCGATCGTCGCCATCACCGGCCAGGTTCCCTCCCACGCCATCGGCAACGACGCATTCCAGGAAGCCCACACCTGGGGAATCAGCATGCCGGCCACCAAACACAACTACCTGGTGACCGACGCCACCGACATTCCCGATGTCATCCACGAAGCCTTCCACCTGGCCAGTACCGGCCGGCCCGGCCCGGTGCTGGTCGATCTGCCCAAGGACATCCTCAACACGGAAATCGAGTGGCGCGATCCGACCGGTGAAGTCGACCTGCCCGGCTACAAGCCAAACACCAAGGGCCATCCGCTCCAGATCCGGGCCGCCATCGACCTGATCATGAAGGCCGAGCGCCCGGTGCTGTACGCCGGGGGTGGCATCATCGCGGCCGGCGCCCATGCCGAACTGCTCGAGTTGGCCGAGACTGCCAATCTGCCGGTGACGACCACCCTCATGGCCCGGGGAGCTTTCCCAGACAACCATCCTCTCTGCCTGGGCATGCCCGGAATGCACGGGACGTACGCGGCCATCACGGCCATGCAGAAGTCAGATCTTCTGATTGCGATCGGGGCCAGATTCGACGACCGTGTCACCGGCGACCCCAAGTCGTTCGCTCCTCACGCCAAGGTGATTCACGCCGACATCGATCCGTCGGAGATCGGCAAGGTCCGAGCAGCCGACGTCCCGATCGTCGGCGACGCCCGCACCGTCCTCGACCAACTCATCAGCAAGCTGAATCGCACTCTGGATGGAGCGGCCGCGCCCGACCATGCCGAGTGGCTGGAAACGCTGGACGGATGGAAACGGGACAAGGCAGTCGGATATGACCAGGACCCGGCCGGGCGCATCAAGCCCCAATTCGTAGTGGAAGAGCTCTATCGCATCACCGGAGGCGACGCCATCGTCGTGGCCGGGGTAGGCCAGCACCAGATGTGGGCATCTCTGCTCTGGAAGTACTCCAAGCCCCGCACCTGGATCAACTCGGGCGGGTTGGGCACCATGGGCTACGCCATACCGGCCGCCATCGGGGCCAAGATGGGCATGCCCGACCAGCTCGTGTATGCCATCGACGGCGACGGTTGCTTCCAAATGACGATGCAGGAACTCACCACGGCCAGCACCGAAGGCATCCCCGTGAAGATTGCCGTGCTCAACAACAACAACCTCGGCATGGTGCGCCAGTGGCAGCGCCTGTTCTACAGCGAGCGCTACTCCGCCAGCGAATTGACCGATCACACCCCCGACTACGTCAAGCTGGCCGAGGCCATGGGCTGTATCGGCATGCGGGCCGAACGCCCCGAGGATGTAGCCCCGACCCTGGAGAAGGCGCTGGCGATAACCGACAAGCCGGTCGTGAT
>JBPCTX010000038.1:0-6776 GCA_051011455.1 Acidimicrobiia bacterium
GTTGAAGGGAGTTCCGGCATCTGTTCCCGGAAGGACCCGCACTCCTGCTTCGATGGCGTTGGCGGCCGACTCCGATTGGGCGTCTTGCACCTCGTCCACGCGCTTCATCAGGTCCCGGGGCAAATCCAGCTCGCGTTGACGAAGAGCTGCCAGCGGTACCAGGGTGGGAACGAGAGCCACCCCGTCATCAGCCATGCGCTCCGACTGCTCGCGAGTTGCCGCGGTGCCGTGCTCGACAGTGTCCACGCCGGCATCGAGGACCAGCTCGATGCCTTCCGGACCGTGGACGTGGGCGGCGACGTGCATGTCCAGCTCGTGAGCGGTTTCCACCGCCGCCGCCACTTCGTCGAGCGTCATCACCACCTCAAAGCCGTGACTGCCCTCGCCGAGGACGCCACCAGTCGGGAAGAGTTTGACGAGATCGGCCCCTCTCTCGTGTTCTGCTCGAACCGCGGCCGCTACTTCCTCGGGACCTTCGGCAATCACGCACATTGCCTGACCGTGCCCTCCCGGAGGAGTGATGCCACTCCCGGCCGCCAGGATTCGCGCCCCGGTCAGGTCACCATCTCGCTGCGCCGCAGCCACTTCGATGGCAACTCCGGCCCGCGAGCCCACGTCCCGGGCGGTAGTGATACCGGCCCGAAGCAGGACCCCGGCGCTGTTGGCAGCCCGCAGCAAGCTGCGCTCAACCGACTCGTTGACGATGTCGTAGATCCCGGTGAGCGTGGGGGCGAGGCTGAGGTGGACGTGGGAGTCGATGAGGCCCGGCAGCACCGTGCCGCCCTCAGCGGGGATCAGCAGGGCGTGCTCGAGGACTGCCTCGGCGTCTGGGCCGATCCAGGAGATGGCCCCGGCCTCCCACATGATCGTCTGGTCGGCGACCGGTTCCCCCCCGGTCCCGTCCAGCAGTGTCGCTCCGGTGATTGCTACTCGTGCCATCCGGGCAGGTTACAGCCGGGCGTTGAAACTAGACGTGCTGGTCGATCAGGATGACGTTGCCGTCGGGGTCGGTCACCATGAAGCTGGCCGGCCCGCTCGGGTTCTCGCCGGTTGTGTCCGCTTCGGGCTGCAGACCAGACGCCGACATTTGCTCACGCAGCTGTCTTATGTCCGTGAAGTCGTCGACCGGTTCGGCTAGGCCCTCCCAGCCGGGATTGAACGTGAGAATGTTGCCTTCGAACATGCCGTGGAACAGCCCGATCACTGCCGTCCCGTTGGTGAGGATCGTCCACGACGCACCGTCGCCGCCCACCATTGAGAATCCCAGCTTGTCGTAGAACTCTCGCGAGGCGGCCATGTCCTGCACCGACAGGCTGATCGAGAATGTACCTATGTCCATATGCGACTCCTTGTTCGCGTTCAACGCTAGGGGATGCCACCTTCTGCCGTAGCCTCCCCCCATGGCCGACTTCCATACGACTTTCGGCTGGGTGGCAATCGGCGCCAGCGCCGGCGCCGCCCTCCTGGCCCTCGTCTTCGCCGCCGCCAAGCGCGACCTGCCGACCTGGTATTGGTGGGTGGGCGGCTCGGCTATCACCACGATGGTGGTACAGGTGCTGGCCGGTGTGTACCTGTATCAGCAGGAGTACCGGCCGGGTAGCCAGCACATGTTCTACGGCTTCGTAATTCTCTTCACCCTCACCTTCGGCTATGTGTACCGCTGGCAGATGCAGCAGCGGCCTGCTCTTCGCTGGGGGCTGTTTCTCCTCTTCGTGATGGGCCTCGGCATCAGGGGTGTGATGACCTTCGGCGAGAGCTTCTAGCCAGGAGTAGACAGCGTCGGGGCCGCCGGGGACGTAGCATGTGGAACCGCACCCGGCCGCAAAGGGAGGAAGCGTGCTGCTCGAAGGCAAACGACTCGTCATCACCGGAGTCCTCACCGACTCATCCATTGCCTGGCACACTGCCCGCGTCGCCATTGAACAAGGCGCCGAGATCGTGTTGACCGGATTCGGGCGCGGCATGGGCTTGACCGAGAGAGTGGCCGACCGGCTGCCGTCTCGTCCCGACGTCATCGAATTGGACATCAACGACCCCGATCACATGGAAGCCCTGGTCTCGAACCTGAAGGACCGGTGGGGCGCGGTCGACGGTGCTCTGCACGCCATCGCCTATGCGCCGGAGGATGCACTGGGCGGCAACTTTCTTAACACCCCTCCCGAGAGCGCCCAGATCGCCTTTATGACCTCAGCCTTCTCCCTCAAGACTCTGACGGTTGGACTCCGGCCTCTGATGCAAGAAGCGGGCGGCGGGAGCGTGGTGACCCTTGACTTCGACAACTCGCAGGCGTGGCCGATCTACGACTGGATGGGCGTTGCGAAATCAGCGCTTCAGTCGGTGGTGCGGTATTTGGCGAGGGATCTGGGCGGCGAGAGGATCCGGGTCAACGCCGTTTCGGCCGGCCCGTTGGCGACGGTGGCCGCCAAGTCGATTCCCGGTTTTCAAGGCCTGGCCGACGAGTGGAAGCGTCGCTCTCCGCTGGTGTGGGACCCGACTGATGCGGAGCCGGTGGCGAAGATGGTCGCGGTCCTACTCAGCGACTGGGCTATCGCCACCTCGGGAGAGGTCGTTCATGTTGATGGGGGATTCCACGCCGTCGCGGCCGGGCTCGACGAGTAGCAGTTCGGAGCCGGGTTGGCCCGTGCCCAGGGCCGGGTCCGTCGCCGCCGGGAACGCCAGGGTGAAGGTCGACCCGCCGCCGGGCGTTTGTTCGAACCAGATGCGGCCTTGCATCGCCTCGGTCAGGTCCTTCACGATGCTGAGACCCAGCCCAGTTCCCCCCCTGGCGCGGGTGTCGGGTCGCTCGATCTGGGTGAATCGCTCGAAGACCTTCTGTTGATACTCGAACGGGATGCCGTCTCCCCGATCGATAACCGATACCCAAACCTCACCGTCGACCGATCTCGCTGCCACCTCGATCCGTGAATCGGGGGCGTACTTGCGAGCGTTGTCGAGCAGGTTGGTGATCACTCGTTCGAAGTGGTCCACATCGATGGCAACATCCGGCTCGTTGGCCGAGATAGACAGGTCTACGTGTTCCGTCCAGGCCGGCACCCTCTCGACCAGTCGCCTGACGACTCCGCCGATGCTGGTGTTCTCGAGGCGGATCGGCAAGGCGGAGTTGTCGATCTTGGACACCGTCAGCAGGTCCTCGATCAGGTTTCTGAGCCGCCTGGCCTGCGAGGAGGCGGATTCCAACAGGCTGATCGCAACCGGGTTCTCGGGAGCGAGCTCGGGCCGGGCCAACGTCGAAAGCGCTCCGATGACCGAGGTCAGCGGGGTGCGCAGCTCATGGCTGACGACGGACACGAAGTCCGATTTGAGTTGCGCCAGTTCGGTCATCTTGCGGCCGGTCTCTTGCGCTTCCTGGTAGCGGTCGACGTGATTGAGCACCAGGCCGGCCGGTGTGGAAAGCAGCTGCAGAGCGGAGATGTCGGCCTCTGTGAAGTCCTCGGCCTTGTCGGCCACCAGCAAGACGCCGATGGTGCGCCCTTCGACCTGGAGAGGCACGGCCGCCACCCGTTCGACGCCCAGATCGGCCAGCAGCTGATCTCGCGCAATGTCGTCTGCGGTCAGGGAGTTCCGAACGTGGGGGAGTTCTCTGCCGAAGACAGTGGCCGCCGTCGATTGGCCATCGGTCGGGAACCGGTAGCCTTCGGCTTCCAGCGCCTGGCCCGCCACCCACAGCGGCGAGAGTGCCACCAGTTCGTCCTCCTCCGCACGGTGCAGGATCACCAGACCCACCTTGGCCCCGATGTAGCCGGCAGTGCGAGCAACCAGCTCGGGCAGCACCTGTTGCATGTCCTCGCCGGCGCCGATGGTGCGGGAGACCTCATAGAGCTGCAACAACTGACGCTCCCGGCTGCGCAGAGCAGCACTCTGCGAGTCGAGCCGACTCAGGCGCTCCGATGTGTTGACCGCCTGGGCGCGCAGCTCATGGACTGTGATGCCAACGATCAGGGTGGTCAAGGCGAGACCGGCCACGTAGAGGATCAGGTCGGTGTCGCTGACTACCACCGGGCCGGCGGTGACCGACCATCCGAAGCAGGACATGATGGAAACGCCGGCCAGAACGAATCCGCGCAGGGGGAGCAGCACTCCGGCATAGAGGATGCACCAGATGCTGGCCAGGAACAGTCCGAGGGTGACCTCGTGATAGGGGGCGATGGCCACCATCACGCCCATCAGCGAGCCAAGCCAGATGAAGACCAGCACGGAGGTGATCGGACGTCCCCCCAGCCGTTTCCACGGCATGGCACACAGAAGCAGGAGAACAGATCCGGCTGCTGCCAGAGGGATGTGGAACTCCGGCCGGGTCATTTCGTCGGCCCTCCACGCAACCTGCGCAATGGCGGCCAGGCCGGCCAGGCTGGCGATGAGGCCGAGCCGGATCGATCTCACCCTGGCTTCGGCCAGGTGGGCGGAGCCGTTCCGTCTCAGCCGGCTGTTGCCGGTGGCCGTCGACAATGCAGCGCGGGCAACTTCGAGCTTGGCCGCCTCCTCTTCCTTGATGGATGCGACCTCGGCGGCAGCTTCCCGCCGCGCATCCTTCAAATGTCGCCGCCGGGCTCGCCGTGTCCAGTCCCCGGGCGGGATCTTGGCGGAAAGGTAAGTGGGGGAGCGGGAGAGCAGCCGGGCTCTCTTGACCCGGGCCCGGCCCGCCCGCTTTTGCGCAGCGACGGCGGTGCGGGCGTCGGCCAAATGCTGTTTGTGGCTGGACCCGGTCTGCTGTGACGGGTCAGAAGAAGGTTGTGCCGGGGTCCGCCCTCCAGGTGCTTGAGTCGAATTGGCCGACTGGGGATCGACACCGCCATCGGGGATCGTGGGCTGCTGCGGGGGCCGAACGCGAGCGCGACGGCGGCGGCGTCGCTCCTGCGGCGGTGAGCGCACCTCCGACTTCTCGTCGTAGATGTTCTTATCCATCCCGTCCCAACCGGTAATGTCCTTGCATGCCTGCGGTACTAGTCCTTTTCGGTGGGAAATCCGCCGAGCATGAGGTTTCTTGCGAGTCGGCGGCCACTGTGGCCGAGTCGCTGGAGGCGGCCGGCCACACCGTGGTCTTGATCGGGATCGACCCCGGTGGTGGATGGCACCTGGCCGACCCACGTTCCCGCCCGTTGGTAGCCGACGGCGATCCGGTTTCCCTGTCGGTTCCCGGCGGGGTTCTCACTCACCAGGGTGAGCGCGTGGCGTTCGACGTCGTGTTCCCTGTCCTGCATGGTCCCTTTGGTGAAGATGGCACTGTTCAGGGGTTGTTCGAGGTGCTGGGGAGGCCCTATGTGGGTGCCGGCGTGCTGGCTTCCGCGGCTTCGATGGACAAGGACGTGGCCAACCGGCTGCTCGAACAGGCTGGATTGCCGCGGGCAAATACGGTGACCGTGCAGCTGTCCGGCTACGGGCCCGAAAGCGACGGCCGACTTGTCGAGGAGCTGGGCCTGCCCTTGTTCGTCAAACCAGCCTCGCTCGGGTCATCGGTCGGCATCAGCCGGGTCACAGAGGAGTTCGAGCTTCCTGATGCGATGGCGGTCGCGTTCAAGTACGGCGATAAAGCGATCGTCGAGGAGGCGGTGGCTGCCAGGGAGATAGAAGTGGCGGTCCTGGATGGGCCAGAGACTTCGATCCCGGGGGAAGTCGTCTCGGCAGACTGGTACGACTACGACGCCAAGTACTCAGATGACACCACCCAGCTGTTGGTGCCGGCTCCGCTTGGTGAGGATGAGGCCGGACTGGTGCGTGATCTGGCCGGCCGGGCGTTTGAGGTGTTGGGCGTGCGGGGCCTGGCCAGGGTTGATTTCTTCTACGAAGAGTCCGGGCGCGGATTCCTCATCAACGAACTGAACACCATGCCCGGATGCACATCGCGCTCGATGTTCCCGATGCTGTGGGAGGCAACCGGGGTGCCCAATGTTGAGTTGTTCGACCGACTCGTGCGGGCGGCGCTCCCTTAGAGAGAGACCACCGGGCAGGTGACGGTGCGGACGATGCCCGACACAGATGGGACCTTGCTGGCAACGAGTTTGCCGAGCGAGTCGATGTCCTCGGCTTGCGCATCGACGATCACGTCATAGGGCCCGGTGACGGCACTCGACCGCACAACGCCTTCGATGTCGCCGAGCGCGGCAGCAACTGCGGCTGCTTTGCCCACCTCTGTCTGAATTAGCACGAACGCTTCGACCAATGTTCCTCCTCGGAATGAATGCTCAACCGGACTCTAGGCCGGGTGAACGGGCGGTGCTTCGGCGGCGGGTCAGTATCCGTCGCTGCCGAAGCGGAGCCGTTTGGCGTAGTCGACGCCATCGTCGGTGTCGAGATCGAAGTTCACCCGCTGGCCCTGGCGCAGCATGCGAAAGATGCTCCCATCCAGCGATCCTGGCCGGAGCAGCACCTGCTCGCGGTTGTCCTCGCGAACGATTACCCCAACGCCCGTGGCCGGGTCGTACACCTTCACAACGCCTTGCATGACCGGGGAGTATAAGGGTGGCGTCCGGGGGTGCGGGTAGGGTCGACCAATGACCGACGCCGCCCGTAAGGTCCAGCGCACCTATCTGCTGCTGACGCTGCTCGCCACTCTTTCCGCATCGTTCATCTGGGGCGTCAACACGCTTTTCCTGCTTGACGCCGGTCTCAACAACGCCCAGGCTTTCGGTGCCAACGCCGCCTTTACCGCCGGCCAGGTCATCTTCGAGGTTCCGACCGGCGTAGTGGCCGACACCTGGGGGCGGCGCGCTTCCTACTTGCTTGGGGCGGCAACGCTGCTGGTCTCGACGGTCCTGTAC
>JBPCTX010000039.1:0-3727 GCA_051011455.1 Acidimicrobiia bacterium
GGCCCGAATTGCTCTCTGCCAGAGCTTGCGCCCCGCCCGCCAGCGCCGGTCGTGAGACCTCGACTGACAACGCGAAGCCGTCCAGCACCGGCAAGCCGAGCTGTCGGGCCCTGGCCAGTGAGGCGGCCTTGGCACCGACAACGGCCGGGTCGAGGGCCCGGCCGTCGTCGAGATCGAAGATCAGTTGTTCGGTCAATCGATAACGATGATCTCGTGGTTCTTGTAGGTCGAAACCAGCTCGATGCCGGTGTCGGTCACGTAGATCATCTCTTCCAACCGCACGCCGTACTCATGGAGCTTGCCGTGCTGAGTCTCGAGCGCGAAGGTCATGCTCGGCTCGATGGTGACTGGATGGTCGAGCGACCAGATCCGCGAAATGACCGGCGGGTCGTACTGGGCAAGGCCGAGCCCGTGGCCCCAGTTGTTGGCGGCCGCCTGATCCTCCTCTTCGTAGCCCCAGGCCTCCTGGGCAGAAGGCCATTTGGCGGCTACGTCTGCGGTCGTCACGCCCGGCCCGGTCGCCTCGATCGAGTCCCACAGCCACTTGTGGGCTTCGTCGTAGGTGGCTTGCATTTCGTCGGTCGGCTTCCCACCCACGCAGTAGGTGCGATAGACGCAACTCTTGAAACCATTCCAGGTGAGGGCGGCCAGGTCGATGATTACCAGGTCGCCGGGACGAATCATCCGGTCCGAGAAGTTCCTCCAGTTTGGCCAGGCGTTCGGACCCGAGGAGACGATGACATCCTCCACGTCCTCCATGCCCGGGATGGAATACAGCTTCTCAAACCCGAAAGCGGCCACCTGGTTCTCGGTCATGCCCGGCTTCATGAAGTTGGTGATCTCGTAGTGCACGTAGTCACAGATCGAACCGACCATCGAGAAAGCCTTGATCTCGTCCGGGCTCTTGATGGCCCTGGCCTCCATCATTGGCGACATGCCGTCGACCCATTCGATACCGCGGGCGTCGAACGCTTTGATCAAGTTGATGTCGATGAAGTCGACGCCGAGCGGCTTGTCCTTGACACCCGCCTGCTCGAGATCGTTCATGAGTGAGTCGACAAACTTGGTGACCTGCTGATCGGCGGCGGGTCCGACCGCACCCTTGATCCAGATGTACGAGTGCCGGATGTTCTCCTTGGGAATCCACGGGTTGTGGACTTCCAGGTGCAGTCCGATGTCACCCTGCTCGTAGACGATGGGCGGCTGATCTTCGGTGATAACTACGTACCGAAGACCAGGCTTCAGCCGGTTCCAGCCCGGGGTCAAGGTGGAAGAGACGTAGCGCATGTTCTCGTCGTAGAACAGCAGCATGGCGCCGAGGCCGTGGCGCTTCATCGCCGCATGGGCCCGCTTCAGGCGCCACTTGCGGACTGCCTCCCAGTTGATTCCCTCTTTCCAATCGGTACTGAGAACGCCGAAGGCTTCTCTCATGCCTGTTTCCTCCTCGTATCCGTCTTTGTGTCTCCAGCAAGCTCCGGGCTTGCCCTATCGCCTTCCGGGTAGGACCTTGTCGACGATGTTCAAGAACTCGGTCTCGTCCAACAGGCCGCGCTTGGTCAATCCGAAGTCCTTCACCTCCAGCAAGATCTCGGTCAGTTCCTCGGTCTTCCAGTCGATGCCATAGCGGTCGAGCCAGATGGCAATCGAGTCGACGCCGGATCCCTTCCCCAACACGATCTTGGGCGGAGTCTGGCCGACCAGTTCGGGGCGATAAGGGAAAGCTTCAGTCAGATCCTTGTCGCCCACGTTGTTGACCCAGCTGGCAATGATGCCGCTCTCGACGTCGTAGAGTTGCTCACCGATCACCGGGCGGTTGGAGGGCTGGTCGACTCCGGCCAGTCCCAAAACCAGTTGCGCGATGTCGTAGAAGGCCTCGGTCTTGATTCCGGTATCGATGCCGTACATCGTCAGCAGGGCGAGCACGGTCTCTTCCATCGGAGCATTCCCAGCTCGCTCACCGAGCCCGGCCACGGTGGTTTGAATCACCTGAGCTCCCTGAGCTACGGCCAGCACCGTGTTGGCTACGCCCATACCGAAGTCCATGTGGAAGTGGGTCTCGAGCGGGACGTCGATCCGCTTGCGCACGTTGCGAGCGAAGAACTCGACTGCGTGCGGTGAGATGACTCCGAATGTGTCGACCAGGCCGATCGTGTCCACGTGTCCGTGAGTTGCGACCGCTTCCAGGTCGTCCAGCAGTTCAACCATGCCGGCTCGGGTGGCATCGATGGGGAAGAACGACACTTTGAGCCCGTGCTCGGCTGCGTACTGGGTGGACTCGATTGACAACTCGATAGCTTTCTCGAGCTCCCACCGATAGGCCTTCTCAATCAGGTGATGGCTGGATGGGATCTCCATCACGACACCTTCTACCCCGGTGTCGACGGCCAGCTTGACGTCGGGCAGCATGCAGCGGCTGAAGGCGTAAATGGTCGAGTCGAGCCCCGCCTCGACGATCCCCCGCACCGCCGCTTCATCATGACGGGAAGACGCAGGCAGGCCGGCCTCGATCCTGTGCACGCCGGCATTGGCGAGGGCCTCGGCGATGCGAATCTTGTCGTCGGAGCTGAAGGCCACGCCGGCCTGTTGCTCACCATCGCGAAGCGTCACGTCGTGTAGCTGCAGGTCGGGGGCGAACGTGAAGTTGTCGGTGATCTCGGGGAGGAAATTCCACGGGCTGGAGAACCACTTGTCGGATCGCCATGGTTCCTGGTCTGCCATCGTCCCTCCTTCACATCCGCCGCCGAAAGGCCCGATTTTGCAGGCGAAAGCGGCCACCCGATACTATGAGTGCATTGTACACAATGCAAGGCAACGAGCAGAAGGTGGGAAGCGGGCATGGGAAAGTTCAAAGTCGTAATCACCGATCAAGTTTTCCCGACGACCGACATCGAAGAGGCACTTCTCGCCGAGATTGGTGCCACCCTCGAGGTGGCCGACGGGAGCCTTGAGGACGTCCTGGCCAGGGGTCGGGACGCCGACGCCCTGCTCACCACCTACTTCCCGATGGCGGCCGACACGGTTGCCGAGCTCGATCGGTGCCAGATCATCGCCCGCTACGGGATCGGGGTGGACAACGTAGACATCGCGGCGGCGAACGAGGCCGGCATGGTCGTGACCAATGTCCCCGACTACAGCGTCGAGGAAGTGGCTGCTCACGCCCTGGCCATGCTTCTCTCGATGCTTCGCAAGCTGCCCGAAGCAGACAGTTTTGTTCGCACCGGCGGCTGGAGCATCGACTCGCTTCGCCCATTGCGACGGTTGTCGACCCTGACCGTTGGGCTGGTCGGCTACGGTCGCATCTCCCGGAGGCTGGCCGAGTCACTCACCGTTCTGGGGATGGACGTCGTTTGTCACGACCCATACATCCAGCCCGGGGAGGGCATCCCACCCCTCCTGGACCTCGATGAGTTGCTCAAGACCTCCGACGCCGTGTCACTTCACGCTCCGCTCACTCCCGGGACCCGTGGCCTGATCGGCGCCGAGCAACTTGCAATGATGCGCAAAAACGCCGTTCTGGTGAACACCAGCCGGGGCCCGCTGATTGTGCTCGAGGATCTGATCGCGGCGTTGCGAGCAGGAGAGATAAGAGCGGCCGCCCTCGACGTCTTCGAGCAGGAACCGCTCGACGCCACTCGCCTCGAAGGGGTTCCCGGCCTGCTCGCCAGCCCGCACATGGCCTACTACTCGGAGGAAGCGCTCCAGGAATCGCAGCGCAAAGCGTCGACTC
>JBPCTX010000040.1:0-12478 GCA_051011455.1 Acidimicrobiia bacterium
CAATGGCCTCGCGCGCCCTGGCGACCTCGAGGCCGGCGAATTCCGGAATCGATCCGACCGGACGTTCCAGCCATTCCCCGTAAGCGGCCGCCCTGGCCAGGGCCCGTGCTGCCGACTCGGGAAAGCGGTAGGCGGGCACCCGGCACTCATCACTGTGAAGCTCGGCCGGTGGGCCCTCTGAGCGCATGAAGACCGACAGCAGGGTCTTCTGCCCGGCGTTGGCGACGCTGGCGTCGCGAATGGCGGCGGCGGTTTCAGGCGTGCCGGTTGGGGCGGCGGGGATATGGATGACGATCACAGCATCGATCTCGTCGCTATCGAGGAGGTCAGCCAGGCAGGCCTTGTACTCGTCGGGTCCGGCCGAAGCCACCATGTCGACGGGATTGCGCACCGTCGCTTCCGCGCTCAAGTGGCCGCTCAGTTTCTTCTGTAGATCCTCAGAGAGCTCGGGGAGGGTCAGTCCGATCGATTCGAGTGCGTCGGCCAGCAGGATTCCCGGGCCTCCGGCGTTGGTGAGAACTGCCACCCGGCGGCCTTGTGGGACCGGCTGGTTGGCCAGCAACGCTGTGATGTCGAACAACTCGTCGAGATCATGAGTGCGGATGACGCCGGCCTGGTGGAACAGCGCGTCGACCGCGGTGTCGGCGCTGGCCAGCGCTCCGGTGTGGCTGCTGGCCGCCCGGGTGCCTGCCCGGGTTCGACCCGACTTCACAGCCACGATCGGCTTTTTGCGGCCGATGCGGCGGGCCAGGCGGGAGAAGCGTCGGGGGTTTCCGAAGGACTCCAGATAGAGCAGGATCACGTCCGTGGACGGATCGTCTTCCCAATAGAGCAGCAGATCGTTACCAGAGACATCCGACTTGTTGCCGACCGACACGAAGGTGGAAATGCCGATGTTGAGGTCACGGGCGTAGTCGAGAATGGCGATCCCGAGCGCGCCACTCTGGCTGGACATGGCGACGTTGCCGGCGGGCGGGTAGAGCGGGGCGAAAGTGCCGTTGAGCCTGACCGATCCGTCGGTGTTGAGCACGCCCATACAGTTGGGTCCGACCATCCGCATGTCGGCATTGCGCACGGCGGCCAGCAGCTCGGCTTCGAGGTCCTCACCATCGTCCCCGACTTCTGAGAAGCCGGCAGTGATCACAACCAGACCTCTGACTCCCTTTTCGGCGCAGTCGTTGACCGCGGCCATCACATGCTGTTTGGGAACAACTATGAATGCCAGATCTACCGGATCGGGGATGTCGGTGACGGTGGGATAAGCCCGGACACCATTGACCGCCGGTGCCGAAGGGTTGACGGGGAAGATGGCGCCGGCAAACGACTCACCAAGCAGGTTGTGAAACAGGCGCCCGCCGATGGAATCCGGATTGCGGCTGGCACCGATCACCGCCACCGAACGCGGGTAGAAGATCGGCAACAGCGAGGTAGCGATGGCCCGCTTCTCGTGCTCCCCCTCAGCTTCCAGCGACTCAGGCGTCTCCTCAGTTGGGAACTCAACCAGGTAAACACCCTCGCTGACATGACGACGCAGGGTGTAGCCGGAGTTACGGAACACCCGCATCATTGGGTAGTTGTCCGGCAGTACCCAGGCACTGAACTCGGAGATGCCATGGCTGCGGGCGTAGTAAGTCAGATGCTGAAGGAGCTGCGTGCCAATTCCCCGGCCGTGGTGCTGGTCGTCGACCGCGAATGCGACCTCGGCGACGGCCTCATCATCACCGGTGGTGCGGTCGTAGCGCCCGACGCCGATGATGTCTTCCTCGTGCAGGAAGACGAAAGCCATCCGGTCCGCGTAGTCGACGTTGGTGAAGTACTCCAGCTCGTCGGGAGTGAGTCGGGTCTTGGCACGAAAGAAACGCTGATAGACGGCCTCGGCGCTCAAGCGCTTGAACATCTCATCAAGCGCCCCGGAGTCGGTCGGTTTGATGGGTCGCAACCGGGCGGTGCTGCCATCTTTGAGCACGACGTCAAATTCGAGGTCGGCGGGATAATCGGCCACGGGGTTCTCCTGGATATCTCGCCTCAATTCTCGCACCGCCCCAGCGCTGCAGGTAATCCCGAAGGTCCCGAAACAGTCCCGCCCAACGGCCCCGACCGGTAGCTTGCGGGCAGATGCCGATCCACCTGACAAACGACACCCGCCGGGCGCGCCTGGTTTACCGCCACCACCTGGACCGCACCGCGGCCGACGCCGGCGAAGCGGTAGCCGGGGTGCTGGCACTGCACTCGAGCGACCCCGCATCGCCCTACCTGGCCGCCTGGGCCCGGGTCAGGCCTCCATTCACCACCGGGGATCTGGACGATTCACTGTTCGAGGAGCGATCCCTGTGGCGACTGCACGCCATGCGGCGCACGCTGTTTGTGATCGACACCAGGGACGGGCCGATGTTTCAGGCGGCGGTTGGAGAGACAGTCGCCGCCCGCGAGTGGGCCCGCCTTCACAAGTGGCTGTCGGCCGATATGCCAGCCGACTCGATTGAGCCATGGTTAAGGGGGTTGATCGGCGAGGTCGAAGAGGTGCTGGCAGACGGCGCTCCGCGCCGCACCACCGAGTTGGCCGATGTGGTTCCCGATTTGCGGCGGCCAATCGTCGTCGGGTCGGGCAAGTGGGCGGGCCGGGCTCCCCTTTCTTCACGCCTCCTCTACCTGATGGCAATGGATGGCCGGATCGTCCGCGGCCGACCGGCCGGCACCTGGCGTTCCAGCCAGTACCACTGGGTGGCTGCCAATGCATGGTTCACCGCTGCGCCTGGAGTCGTCACGCCCACCGCCGGGCGAGCGGAACTGCTCACCCGGTACCTGGCCAGCTTCGGACCCGCCACTACCACCGACATCAGGTGGTGGACCGGTTGGAACGCCGGGGACACGCGGGTCGCCCTGGAGGAGGCCGGAGCCGTCTCAGTTTCCCTCGACGACGGAGAGGGCTGGGTGCTCGATGGCGACTTCGAAGCGCCCCCGCTGGAGGGTCGAGTCGTGTCGTTCCTGCCGGGGCTGGACTCCACCCCGATGGGCTGGAAAGAGCGGGAGTGGTATCTGGCCGGTCATGGGGCCGCACTCTTCGATCGGAACGGCAATGTTGGCCCCACCATCTGGCTGGATGGACAAATTGTCGGGGGGTGGGGTCAGCAACCCGACCGGCGAGTGGCCTATCGGATCCTCTCGGAGGTGGACGCTGACGCCGTCCGGCTCATCACTGAACGGGCCGAGGAGTTGACGGCCTGGCTCGACGGCGTGGCGGTCACGCCTCGCTTCCGAGCACCACTCGAGCGAGAACTGTCGCAGTGATCGGAAGAATCAAACTCCGATGTCCTCGTTCCAGAGTTCGGGGAGGGCCGCGATGAACTCGGACATCAGAGCCACGCACTCTGGATCGTCAACGACTTCCATCCTCACCCCTCGCGATCGGACGTAATCCTCCGGCCCTTGAAAGGTGCGGTTCTCACCGACCACAATCCTGGGAATCTCGTAGAGAAGCGCCGCCCCACTGCACATGTCGCACGGCGAGAGAGTGGAGTACAGGGTGGCCATTCGGTACTCGGAAGCAGGCAGTCGACCGGCGTTCTCGAGGCAATCCATCTCGGCGTGAAGCGTGGGGCTTCCCTTCTGCACCCGGCGGTTGTGGCCACGGCCAACGATTTCGTCACCTATCACCAGGACTGAGCCGATCGGAATCCCGCCCTCGGCCAGGCCGGCCCGGGCTTCAGCGATGGCGGCGGTGAGGAACGGATCGGCCACGATCCGAGCGTAGCCGGTCCTGTCTACTCCTCGGTAACCGGAGCCAACAGCACGGCGCAGCGAGCGTGGTGAGCCAGCTTGGACGAAACCGATCCCAGCAGGAACCGCTTCATGGCTCCAAAGCCTCGATGGCCGACCACGATGACGTCGGCGTTGCGGTCCTCTGCCACGTTGAGGATGACCTCGGCCGGAGAGCCCGCCTTGATCACCCGCTCGCCTTTGACGTTCATCTCGGCCAGGATGTCCTCGCAAGTCTCCAGCGCCTGCTCGGCTGAGTCCTCCAGGTAGTTGAGACTCTCGTCGGAAATCGCCTGGTCGACGCCGGGGACCATTGGCGGCAGCGGGACGGCGTGAACCAGCATGACCTGAGTGGCATCGCGGCCCTCCGCCATCTCTCCCCCAAGGCGAGCCGCCGAGCGGCCACCCTCCGAGCCGTCTACGGCAATGAGGATTCGATCAAATGGCATGTGAGTTCCTTTCGGCTGTCCTGAGCCAATATGTCGCGCAGCAAACCAGTCTCGGGTAGGGGCCAATAGCCCGTTTCCCATCGCCGGCGTCCCGTTTCCGGACATCTACGCGGTTGGAGGCCGGGGACTGGCAAGGGACCGTGGGACTGGAGCACAGGAACGCGCTTTCACCCCTCCCCTCAGCAACCCGAAGGATTGCCCCCCTGCCGCTTCAAGGGAGGGGTAGCGCTCTCACCCGTCCCCTGGAATCCCTCTCCGATGTCCTGAACCAATAAGTGGCGCAGCGAGACCGCGTCCGATAGGGGCCAATAGCCCGTTTCCCGACATCTCCTCCGTCGCGCAACGGGCAACGGGCAACGGGCAGGAACACAGGAACGCGCTCTCACCCCTCCCCTGGCCCCTCCCGCTCCGCGGGAGGGGTGGAGACTACGGGTTCTTGAATTCCGCTTTGGGGCCCAGGTAGTACCACCAGTTGAGGAAGAGGCAGATGGCGTAGAAGATGGCGAAGCCGTAGAGGGCTATCTCCGGGGTGGCATTTCTGATCTGCTCGCCGAACTCCTGGGGGACCACGAAGGCTCCGTAGGCGGCCACCGCTGATGTCCAGCCCAGGACCGGACCGGCCTGCTCCTTGTCGAACACCACCGCAATCGTCCGGAAGGTGGATCCGTTGCCGACCCCGCTGGCTGCGAACAGCAGCAGGAAGAGCAAGAAGAAGGGCACGAAATGGTCCTCGGGAGTAGCCGACTGGTAGGCCTGGTTCATGAAGTAGGCGACACCAAGGGCGCTGCCAATCATGGTGATGGTGACAAGCTGGGTCACCTTGGCCCCGCCCACCTTGTCGGCGACCCAGCCACCGATCGGGCGGATGAAGGCCCCGATGAATGGACCCATCCAGGCGTAGGTCAACGCGGACGGTCCATTCGGGTTCACGGTGTCGTGGGTGAGAACTCCCCCAACCTCGATGTGGGAGAACCCGAATATGACCTTGATAGCCAGGGCGAATGCAGCCGAGTATCCGATGAAACTCCCGAATGTCATCGTGTAGATGACACTCATCACCCAGGTGTGTTTGTTGCCAAAGATCTTGAACTGCCGCTCCAGGTTCGGCTTGATCTCACCCCGCAGCTGCTTGAGCAGCAGGACGGTGGCCCAGATGACGAGCCCGATGATCGGGTACTTGGCCCAGGTCCAGCCGAGACCGGTTGGCTCGGGGAGGATGAAGAAGAGGCCAACTGCAGCCGGCAGGAACGCCAGGCCGAGCATCCCGCTGATCTTGGCGAACGAGTTGGACGCCGACCCGATGTTGGGTGACACGTGCTCGGTTCTTATGTTGTTCATCCTGGTCCACGCCAGGAAGGCGAGCGGGATGAGGAAGACCAGCCAGATGAACCCGGCGTTGTGAATGTAGGTCTCGGTCCCGGCCGCGATCTTGCCGATCAGGGTTCCCGATGTCTTCTCGAGGACCATCGATCCGCCACCGAAGATCCCGGCCGTCATCACCAGCGGGATCACCACTTGCATAGTCGTGACGCCTGCATTGCCCAACCCGGCGTTCAATCCGAGCGACAGCCCCTGCATCCGCTTGGGGTAGAAGAAGCTGATATTGGACATCGACGAGGCGAAGTTGCCGCCACCCAGGCCGGAGAGGAAGGCCATGAGTTGGAACACCCACAGCGGGGTGTCCTGGGACAGCAATGCCAGGCCGGTACCGGCCGCCGGAATCATCAGCAGCGCGGTGGTGAAGAAGATTGTGTTTCTACCGCCGGCAATGCGGATGAAGAAACTGCTGGGGATCCGCAAGCTGGCCCCGGTCAACCCGGCAATGGCCGACAGCGTGAACAGCTCCGAGTTCGTGAAGGGGAAGCCCAGGTTGAGCATCTGGACGGTGATGACGCTCCAGTAGAGCCACACTGCGAACCCACACAGCAAGCTGGGGATTGAAATCCACAGGTTGCGGTTGGCGATCTTCTTGCCCGTGCTCTCCCAGAACTTTTCGTCCTCGACGTCCCACTCGTGGATGTCGGCCGAGCCTCTTGCCTTCTTGGTTGTCATACCGGTTCCTCTCCGGGTTGCTACTGGTTGATTACGCCTCCGCGTGCCGCTCTTCCATGTCATGGTCGAGCGTGGCTTCGAAGGCCCCCTTGGGTTCTTCGAGCATCAAGAACGTGACCACGAAGCTGATCAATGCCCCGCCGGCCAGGATGAAGAAGAAGGCCCTGGCATCGACCAGCGAGAAGATCACCAGGTAGATGACGGCCCCGACATTGCCGTACGCACCGGCCATCCCCGCGATCTGGCCTGTCATCCGCTTGTTGATCATCGGAATGATGGCGAAGGTGGCTCCTTCTGCCCCCTGTACGAAGATCGAGGCGAAGATCGTGATGAACACGGCGATCACGAGCCACGACACACCGCCGAACATCGGAATGACGTTTCTCAGCCCGTCGGAGTCGACGCCCGTCCCCCACTTGCCGATGAAAGCCATCAGGAAGAAACCGATGACGATGCCGAGCATGTAGATGAGCATGGTCCGCTTGCGATTGGTCATCCGGTCGGACAGATAGCCGCCAAGCGGCCGGGCCACCAGGTTGACGAACGCGAATGAGGCCGCCACCACTCCGGCCACGGTCGCGGTCACCAGCGTGGACCCGTCGCTGCGGGTCAGAGGCGAGAAGGTGTTCTCGAAGAAGGCGGGCAGCATAGAGACCACCGCCAACTCGGCCCCGAAGTTGGCGAAGTAGGTGCTGTTGAGAGCGGCCACGCTTCCCCAGTGGTATTTCTCCTCCTCCGGGACCCCGGCCCGCAGGTAGGGAAGGTTGATCTGAAGGGTCTTCACCACATGAGCGATGTAGATGGCCAGCAGGATCGCGTAGATCAGATACAGGACCGCATCACTGATGACCGGGTCGCCATCGATCTTGACGTTGCTGACCCGCCAGGCGAGAACACCGAGTGCCCCCATCAGAGGGAAGGACCAAACGAGGTACTGGATGAGGTCCCCGTATGAGGTGCACATCATCGGCTCTGTCTTCTTGGCCGTGCGCAGCTTGGCACCCTCGGGCACATCCTTGACGAGGAAGTAATACATGACCCCGTAGACGGCCATGACCAGGCCATTTATCGCCATCGCCCAGCGCCATGAGTTGTCACCCAGGTCGAACCACTGGTTCATCACGGTCAACGCCACCCACGGAAGAGTCATGGCCGCGAAGGCGGACCCGAAGTTGCCCCATCCGGCGTAGAAGCCTTCGGCTCGGCCGATGTACTTGGGTGGGAACCACTGGGCCACCATCTTGATCCCGACCACGAAGCCGGCACCCACCGAGCTCAGGAACAGCCGGGCAATCAGAAGTTGCACGAAAGTAGAGCCAAGGGCAAAGGCAACGGTGGGAAGGGCCATCACCACCATCAATCCCGAGAACACGATCCTGGCTCCAAACCGGTCGATGAGAGCCCCGACGATGATGCGGGCCGGGATGGTCAACGCCACGTTGGCGATCAGCAGCACCTTGATGTGCTCGTCGGTCAGCCAGGCCTCGCTGTCGAGCATCGTTGTCGTCAACGGCGCCATGTTGAACCAGACGTAGAACGTCATGAAGAAGGCGATCCACGTGTAGTGCAGGGTCCGGATGCGCTCCTGATTGAAGTCGAGAAGACGCGGCTCGGGCTCGGGGACGGCGGGGTTGGTCATTTACTGTGCTCCAGGGGTCGGGGACTACGGGGTTGAACGAACCCGGCTGCGCTGCACGAAAATGCGGCGCTGCCAGGGACGGAAGATGTACTGAAGTGGAACGGTGATCACGTGAACCAGGCGAGTGAAGGGGAAGACGCCCAGGAACACGAAGAACAGGAACACGTGCAGCCGAATCATGATGGCCAGATCGGCCAGCAGTTCTGGCCGCGGATCCAGTGTCAGGAGCGAGCGGATGTAGGGAGCGAACACTTCGGGCCCCCAGAACGACCCGTACCTGTAGAACAGGGCTACTGCCATGCCCGTGACGACCTGGGCGACGATCAGCAGCAGCACCACCAGGTCCATCGGGGTGGTCACGGCCCTCACACGCTTGGACTGGAGCCGCCGCCACAGCAACACCAGCAAACCCCCCAGGGTCCAGGCGGCAAGGGCAAATCCGGTGATCTCCAGCGCGTAGAGGCGAATCGGGACTGAGTTCCAGACCGTGAAGCTGCTGGGGATGATCAGCGCCACCAGGTGTCCCAACAGAATGATCAGGATGCCCCAGTGGAACGGCACCGACCCCCAGTACAGCTTGTCCCGTTCCAACAGTTGCGAGGAAAGCGACGAGACCGAGAACTTGCGATACCTGACCCGATAGGTGGTGGCAGCCACCACCAGCAACACAGCCGCATACGGGGCGGCCACGAAGGCGAGTTCATGCCAGCTCATTCGGTCCCTCCTGTCGGTGCCAGTTCGCCGTCGACGACACGCCGGGTCGCCGCCAGCAAGTGGTTGTACGGGTTCTTGGGCTCGGCCTTCTTGAGGGCCTTGTGCATCTTGGCCACCGCCGGTCCGACCACTTCGGTCAACTCAGCCAGTGGCTCCTCCACCCGACCCAGGTAACGGAGAACCGGATCGAGATGGTCGGCCAGCTCGCCATCGGGGTCGATGCCGGCCTCGAATTCGGCCCGATTCATAGACGCCAGGAAGGCTCCCCGGTGGTAGTTCTCACCCCAGGTGATGTATCCGATGTAGGGGGCGAACAGCGGAGACAGGTCGAGCGTGCGGGTGTGAAGCTCCTCCCACTCTGACAGCGTGAGCTGCGATATCGAGTCGGTGAACTTCTCGTAGGCCCGCCTGGCCGAGCCAGGCGGCATTGCTTCAACGGCCTCCTGTACTTCCGTCAGATGATCGGGATCGGGATATCGATAGGCGGTCGCGAGGGCTTCGAAGGAGTTCATCACGCCCCCCGGATCGGAATCTGAACGTAGCCGAGGCCGGTCTCGCCCTTGTGATCGAGCGGATCCTTCCAGGCCTCGGTCGCCATCTCCCGGTGATAGGGAGGCAGCACGAATCGATCATCCAGCGTCGGGATCGTCGTCAGCCGGTACATGGCCTCTGCCTCGGGGATATTGGTCCCGGCAAATGCCAGCATGCGCTCGGTCTGTTCGTCGACCTCGCCTTCCACGCTCTGGCGGCGCTTGAGGATCCGGACCGCCAGCATCTTTCGAAGGATGTTGCGGATCAGGTCCTCGTTTCCGCCCGAGAACAGATTGGCCAGATACTGAATCGGCAGCCGGGCCTTGTCGAGGTTGTTGAACAGCTCGAAGTCGATGTCGTCTTCTCCGACGTCCAGCCGAACCAGACCGTTCTCGATGGTGCTCACCACCGGTGAGAGCGGGGGCACGTAGAACATCATCGCAAGCGTGCGGTACTCGGGGTGAAGGGGCAGAGCAATCCGCCATTCCTTGACGAACTTGTAGATCGGCGAGTTCTGGGCGCACCTGATCCAGGCATCGTCCATGCCTTCGGCCTTGGCGCCGGCGATCACGGCCGGATCGAAAGGATCCAGGATCATGTCGAGCTGGGCGTCCACCAGTTCAGCCGGGTCCTCGCCCTGCGCCGCAGTCGGAATCCGATCGGCGTCATAGAGGGGCAATCCCATGTAGCGAATGCGGCCGACACACGAGTGGGCGCAGGCGGGAGCCTGGCCGGTCTCCATCCGCGGGAAGCACAGGATGCACTTCTCGGACTTGCCGGTGGACCAGTTGTAATAGACCTTCTTGTAGGGGCAGGCCGAGACACACATCCGCCAGGCCCGGCACTTGTCCTCGTTGACCAGCACGATGCCGTCCTCGCCCCGCTTGTAGAGGGCGCCGCTGGGGCACGAGGCCACACAGGATGGGTTGAGGCAGTGGTTGCAGATGCGGGGCAGGTAGTTGAACACCACCCGCTCGATCTCTTCCAGCTGAGCCCGGATCTCGTCGGGAACGCCCTCCATGCTCGGGTCGGCCTTGGCGTAAATGTCGGAACCGGACAGGTCGTCATCCCAGTTGGGACCGGTCTCGATGTCTATCGGCTCGCCGGTCACCTGCGAGACCGGGATGGCGGTCGGCTGGTGCTCACCCTCAGGAGCGTTGAACAGATCCTCGTACTTGAAGGTGAAGGGCTCGTAGTAGTCCTCCAACTCCGGCATGGCCCGGTTGTAGAAGAGGTTGGCGAACGCCTTGGCCTTGCCCTGGAGGCGCAGCTTCAACTCACCGGACTTGGAGCGCTCCCAGCCGCCCCGATAGTGGCCCTGGTCCTCCCACCCGGTTGGGTAACCGGTGCCGGGTCGGGTCTCGACGTTGTTCCACCACATGTACTCGGCGCCCTTGCGGTCGGTCCACAGGTTCTTGCAGGCAACGCTGCATGTGTGGCATCCGATGCACTTGTCCAGGTGGAAGAGCATGCTCATCTGGCTGCGTACTTGCATGTCAGTCCTCCTAAAACTCGGGCTTATCGATGCGACGGACGAACACAAACGTGTCCCGATTCACCCCGGTCGGTCCCCAGTAGTTGAAGAAGTAGGTGAACTGGGCATAGCCACCACTCATCAACACGGGTTTGAGCCGGGCTCTGGTCAGCGAGTTGTTCATCCCGGCCCGTTGCTTACGGAGCGGTGAAATCGGGATGCCGACGGTGCGCTCGGTGGCGTGATACACGAACACCGTGCCGCGGGGGATCCGGGCCGACGTGGTACACCGCTGCACGAACACGCCGTTGTCGTTGTAGACCTCGACCCAGTCGTTGTCGGCGATGCCCATGTCGGCGGCGTCTTTGTCGTTGAGCCAGACCGGGTAGTTGCCGCGGGACAGGGTCATCATCCGCAGGTTGTCGCCGTAGGTGGAGTGGATGGACCACTTCCCGTGCGGGGTGATGTAGTTGAGCATCCGCCCCTGGGCCTCCACCTGGCTCTGCTCGGTCTCCAACAACATGTTGTGGTCGGGACGCGGCTTGTAGGTGGGCAAGTGCTCACCCCAGGCCAGGTAGTTCTCATGGTCCAGGTAGAAGTGCTGGCGGCCGGTCAGCGTCCGCCACGGAATCAACCGCTCGACGTTGAGCGTGAACGGGGCGTAGGCCCTGCCCTTGTTGACCATCCCGCTCCAGGTGGGGGTAGTGAGAACCCGCCGGGGCTGAGCGACGATGTCGCTGAAGTCGATACGGGTCGACCTCGTTCCCGCCGCGAGGTCGGTGAGGGAGAGCCCGGTCTTCTTCTCTTCGGCCTCGAAGGCCCGGTGGGCCAACTCGCCGTTGCTGGATGGGTCCAGTGCCAGGATCGCCTCGCACACTTCCCGGTCCACCTCTAGCGAGGGATAGACCTTGCCGTTGGCGGCATAATTGCCGGTGCGGCGGGGCTGACGCATAGCCAGCTCTTGATAGGCGTCGTCGGCTTTGATGCGGAGCCCGTGGGCGGCCACACCGTTCTTTTCGATGCCATCGCCCAGCGTGATCATCTTGTCGTAGATGGCGGTGTAATCCCGCTCGATCACGCGGAACTTGGGCATGGTCTTGCCCGGGATTGCCTCCAGGTCGCCGTTGCGCCAGTCCCCCACCTTGGGTTGGGAAAGCTCATCGGGGGTGTCGTGGGTGAGAGGGATCATCACCACGTCCTTGACCGGCTCCGGTAGATGCTGCTCGGCCATCTCGGACACGCGCTTGGCGACGTCCTTGTAGATCTGCCAGTCACTCTTAGATTCCCAGGCCGGCGGGACCGCGGCCTGCATCGGGTTGATGTAGGAGTGCATGTCCGTGGTGTTCAGATCGTCCTTCTCGTACCAGGTGGCGGCCGGCAGAACGATGTCTGAGTAAAGGGCGCTGGTGTCCATCCGGAAGTTGAGGTCGACTACCAGATCCATCTTCCCGATCGGGGCTTCGGGCCGGAACGGGATCTCCGACACCGAGTCGGCGGCGACTTCTTCGGCGATCGCATTGGAATGCGTGCCCAGGTAGTGGCGCATGAAGAACTCGTGGCCCTTGGCGCTGGTTCCGATGGCGTTGCCGCGCCAGATGAACCACACCCTGGGCCAGTTCTCCTGGGCGTCCGGGTCGTCGATGGCGAACTCGAGATCGCCAGATTTCAGCTGGTCGACGATGTACTCGACTATCTCGGGATCGGTGGCGGCCCCGGATGCCTGCGCCTCGGCCACCAGCTCAAGCGAGCTCTTGTTGAAGTGCGGGTTGAAGGGCAGCCAGCCCCGCCGCACCGCTCTCGCCTGGTGGTCAATGGTGTGGTCGGTGAGGCCAGAGCTCTCCGGCAGTGAGTCGTAGTCGGAGA
>JBPCTX010000041.1:0-5026 GCA_051011455.1 Acidimicrobiia bacterium
GCCGCTCCCGACGGATTCCAGTCGAAGGAGTGGAGCGGCCGGGATTATCCGGGCAAGCAACTCACCATCCAGGTTGCGCCGGAAGATTGCACGGGCTGCAGCATCTGCGTCGACGTGTGTCCGGCCCACAGCAAGGAAGAGGTCAAGCACAAGGCCATCAACATGGCATCACAAGTGGAGCACGTCGACGAGGAGCGCGAGAACTTCGAGTTCTTCCTCGATCTGCCGGAACTGGACCGCACCGAAGTCAAGGTGGCCTCAATCAAGGGGTCCCAATTGCTGGAGCCGCTATTTGAGTTCTCAGGGGCCTGCTCGGGCTGCGGCGAGACGCCATACCTGAAGCTGCTCACCCAGATGTATGGCGACCGGATTCTGGTGGCGAACGCAACCGGGTGCTCGTCCATCTACGGAGCCAACCTGCCGACCACTCCGTGGGCACAGAACGACGACGGGCGAGGGCCGGCCTGGTCGAACAGTCTCTTCGAGGACAATGCCGAGTTCGGTCTCGGGATGCGCCTGGCTCTCGATGGCCATGAGCGAACTGCCCGCACCCTGTTGACCGCTCTGGCGCCACAGATCGGTGACCTGGCGGGCGAGATCCTGGCGGCCGAGCAATCAGATGAAGCCGGGCTCCAGAAGCAGCGCGACCGGATCGAGCAGCTTCGTCAACTACTCCAAGCCATTGACGATCCTCAGGCCCGCCAGCTCGAGACGGTGGCCGAATACCTGGTCCAGATGGGAGTCTGGATTGTTGGCGGCGACGGCTGGGCATACGACATCGGCTTCGGCGGGCTCGACCACGTGCTGGCAATGGGCCGCAACGTCAACATCCTGGTCCTGGACACGGAGGTCTATTCCAATACCGGCGGGCAGGCTTCCAAGGCGACCCCGCGGGCCGCGGTGGCCAAGTTCGCAGCCGGGGGCAAGCCGACCGGCAAGAAGGACCTGGGCATGATCGCCCAGTCGTACGGAAACGTGTATGTGGCCCAGATCGCGATGGGGGCCAACATGAATCAGGTGATCAAGGCTTTCGCCGAAGCCGAGGCCCACGAGGGCACGTCGCTGATCATTGCCTTCAGTCCCTGCATTGCCCACGGGATCGACATGGGGACCCAGATGTCGCATCAGAAGCGGGCCGCCGAGAGCGGCTACTGGCCTCTCTACCGCTACGACCCGGCCGCCGATGCGGCCGGCAAGCCGGGACTGCGGCTCGACAGCCGGGAGCCGACGATCTCATTCAAGGAATTCGCCGCCAAGGAAGGCCGTTTCGCCATGCTGGCCCGGGCCAATCCGGAGCATGCCGACGAGCTGGCCCAGCAGGCTCAGGCCGACATCGACAATCGCTGGCAGCTGTATGAGCAGATGGTGAACGTGCATCGCACCGCCATCTTCGAGGATTTGGAGGAGGGCGAATGAATCTGACAACCCGTTACCTGGGTCTCGAACTTGCCAACCCGATTGTCCCGTCCTCTTCACCTCTGACCCGCGAAGTCGACTCGTTGCTTCGGCTGGAGGCGGCCGGGGCGGCGGCGGTTGTGCTCCCTTCGCTCTTCGAAGAGCAGATTGAGCACGAGGCCATGGCGGTGCATGCTGCCCTTGACTACGGATCGGAGATTTCGGCCGAATCGATCGGTGGTTACTTCCCGGAGATGGACGACTACAACACCGGGGCCGGTGATTATCTCGACCGTCTCCGGGTTGCCAAGGAGGCGCTCTCGATTCCGGTCATCGCCAGCCTCAACGGTGACTCCGCAGGTGGTTGGACGCTCTACGCCCGCATCATTGAAGACGCCGGGGCCGACGCTCTCGAGCTGAACATTTATCTGATTGCGGCCGACATGGAGCGAACCGGTGTGGAGGTAGCCGACGAGTATCTCCGTCTGGTGAGCCGGGTGCGGGAAGCCGTGACCATCCCACTGGCCGTGAAGGTCGGTCCCTACTTCAGCTCGATGGCCAACATGGCCAGGCGGCTGTATGGGGCCGGGGCGGACGGACTGGTTCTGTTCAACCGGTTCTACCAGCCGGATATCGATCTGGAAACCCTGACGGTTGGGCCCAACCTGGTGCTCTCGACCTCAGAAGAGCTGCGTTTGGTACTGAGATGGATGGCCATTCTCTACGGGCGGGTCGATGGTTCGCTGGCCGCTACCACCGGAGTTCACACCCACGAGGATGTCCTGAAGCTGGTGCTGGCCGGGGCGGATGTCACGATGATGGCCTCCGCGTTGCTGAAGCACGGTCCCGACCACATAAGCACCGTCCTGGCCGGGGTAACCGGGTGGTTGGAGGAGCGAGGCTACGAATCCCTGGATCAAGCGCGGGGAAGCCTCAGCCAGCGTTCGAGCCCGGATCCAAGCGCTTTTGAGCGCAGCAACTACATGCACGCTCTGACGGAGTATTCGCCGAAGCACTAGGCGGGGTCTGCGGCCGGGTCGAGGTGACGTCGACTGGGCCGGCGAGTTGTCCGATGGCAGCTCAAGGAACCAGGACCGTTTCCGATGTCCTTCCGTACGCAACTCGAAGGGGAGGGCGATGCCCGATTTCGTCAAGAAGATCAAGAAGTCGAACGCTGATCAACTGCAGGAAGGTGAAGAACTGCTGGCGGCCACCATCGGCCAGCCAAGCGGCACCTTCTCGCGCCAGGCACTGGGTGGGATCGTCGGGGTGATGGCGGGCAAGAAGTCGGCCGACAAGAAGATGGCCTCGCTTGACGGAGCCGATGGCAGCGGCCTGGCAGCCTCGATTCCACCCAACCAGCAGTTGGTGATCGGCTTGACCGACCGCCGCATGCTCTTCTTCAGCCTGGCTCCGATGAGCGGCAACCCCAAAGACCTGGTCGCCTCGACCGACCTCTCCCAGGTTTTCGAGATGACCCTCGAGAAACACAAGATGACCTCTTCCCTGGTCATCCGCTTCGCCGACAACTCGGCCCGGATGTTCGAGTGCGTGAAGATGTCCAAGCCGGCCGACACGGTGGAGGCGTTCAACAAGCTGAATCAGAGCCGGGCGGCTTAGCCCTCGGCCGAGCGCCACGCTTCCCGCCACTTGAGCTTGCGGCCCTGCCCGAGCACTGCGCCGCGATAGAAGCGTTCGCCGATCCTGATGACGGCGTAGATCATGCCGACGGCCAGTGCCAGCGCCAGGATGACCTCCCACAGCGCGGCATCGCCGTTCACCATCCTCAACTGCATAGTGATGGGGGCGAACGGCGGCAGGAACGACAGCACTCGCACCAGCAGGTTGGGGTCCTCGACGGCGCTGAAGCTCACGATGTAGCCGATGGTCAACAGCAGCGTGAAGGGGAGCGCGGCGTTGCCGGCTTCCTCCTGGCGTGAGGCGAGAGCGCCGGCAGCGGCGAACATGACCCCATAGATCCCGAAGCCGACCAGATACCAGAGCAAGACCGCCACAAAGGCGGTGGGGGCGGCATCGGGAATCGGCACAGAGTCACCGCCGATCGCAGCGGCCGCCAGAGCTATCAGACCGATAACCAGGACCTGGGCAGCTCCCAGCAGGCCGATGCCGGCCACTTTGCCAGCCAGAAGGTGGCGGGGCTGGACGGCGCCCAGCACCACTTCTACCACCCGATTGCTCTTCTCCTCGATTACCCCCAGGACCACCCACTGGCCATAGGTGAGAATCGTCACGTACAGGAGGATGACTCCCAGGAAGCCCAGGACCTCGTCCTCAGGGTCGGGAGCGGGCTCCAGGGGCGTTATCGGAACCTCCGCCCCCAGCAGTGGGCTGAGGTCCTCAATTGAGATCCCTCGCTCGGCAAGATCGGAGATCGCTTGCTCGAACCCGATGACGCTGGCGAGCAACCGCACTGATCCGGATGGGTCGCCGGAGGGAATGATGATCTCGGGACTCTCCAGTATTCCGACGTCCACCTCGCCGGCCGACACCGCGCTCTGGATCTCCGTCTCGGATTCGTGAGTCTCTACGACCAGGGTGGGGTCGCCGTCGGTTGCCGCCTCAAACTGTGCGACGACCTCCGGATCGAGCGTGCCGGCGGTGGCGACGGTCAACTCTCCGGGCTGGTCGTCATCAACCAGGGTGGGGATCACGATGGCGGCGACCACCAGCAAAAGGATGAAGAGAGTGGAGAAGATGAAGGCCTTCGACTTGGCTCGTTCCACCAGTTCTCGAACTGCCACCAATCGCGTCGTCTGCCAGGCACTCATAGCTTGACTGCCTCCCGGAAGACCTCTGACAGGCTGGGCGGTTCAAAGCTGAACTGGGTGACGTCGCCGGCAGCGGAAGCCCCCCGGGCCAGCGCCTCCAGATCGACAGTGCCGGAAATGGCCAGACGGACCCGGGCTCCCTCGCGTCCAACCACTTCGGTTCCCGGCAACCCGTCTGCCCAGGTGGAATCACCCCGGCGCAGCTCAACCTCCAGGTAGCGGCGAGGGGAGGCGTTCCTCAATGCCCGGACGGCCCCTTCCAGCACGATTGCCCCCCGGTCGATGATGGCAACCTCCTCGCACAGGTCCTCCACCAGGTCGAGCTGGTGACTCGAGAACATCACCGCCACCCCATCAGCCGCTAGTCGTCGCAACAAATCCGCCATGGTCTCGACCCCGATGGGATCCAGCCCGGAAAACGGCTCATCCAGCACCAGCAACTCGGGGCTATGGACCAGCGAAACGGCCAATTGAATCCGCTGTTGATTGCCGTGTGACAACTCTTCGAGCCGGGCATCTGCCCGATCCGAGAGTCCGAGCTCGCTCAACCACCGGTTTGCCGCCGATGCGGCCACCGATCGCTCCAGACCGTGGAGGCGGCCGAAGTAGACGAGCTGGTCGTGCACCCGCATTCGCGGATAAAGACCGCGCTGTTCGGGCATGTATCCAAATTGATGCCGCTCCTCGGGCCCGATCTCATGGTCGTCCCAGGTCACCGTTCCCTGGTCGGGTGAGACCAGGCCGAAAACGCTGCGCATGGCGGTGGTCTTGCCGGCCCCGTTTGGCCCCAGAAAGCCCAGCAGCTGACCACGGGACAGGTCCAGACTGAACCCGTCAAGGGC
>JBPCTX010000042.1:0-8492 GCA_051011455.1 Acidimicrobiia bacterium
GCGATGGGCACCAGCTGTCTCTCATCAAGTACCCCCGCTATCTGGGACTGGACACCTCAAAGACTGCGATCGAGTTATGCCGCCAGAGCTTCGCCGGGGACGACGGCAAACGGTTCATGGCCTATCAATCTGGTGATCCGATCCTCGAACAGGCAGAGATGGCCGTGTCGCTCGATGTCATCTATCACCTGCTCGAAGACGCGGTGTATGACCAGTACATGAGTGACCTGTTCTCGGCTGCTACCCGCCTGGTCGTCGCCTACTCGAGCGATACCGAGGAGCCGGCGGAGTGGCCGGAGGTTCGCCACCGGAACTTCACTGCCTGGGTGGCCGACAACGAGCCGTCGTGGAGACTGGCCCGGCGCATCCCCAATCGCTATCCGTACGTCTACGGGGATGTTGACTCCAGTTGGGCCGACTTCTTCATCTTCGAGAAGCGCCCTCGCCGGTGGTGGCATCGGGTTAAATAGCGTTATTTAGCACTGTATAGTAGGCGACTATGGATGTTCGCATTCGCCTTGGTTCCCTGTTGGCCGCCGCGCTGCTGTTGGTGGTGGGGCTGCACCGACTGGCCGGGATGGAAGGGTTCGGCGTTGATTGGGGTGAGCCTGCCCGCTGGTTCGAGCACACGCCTGTGGAGGACATCGTTGGAGCTGTGGTGCTGCTCATCGCTCTCTTGCTCGCCTACTGGCTGTTGCTCTCGGTCGTTGCTTGCACGGTGGCTGCCGTCAGTGGTCGGAAGTGGTTGGTGGCAGCCGCGCAGCGATTCGCCCTGCCGACCGTCCGGAGGTTGATTGCGCGGATGATGACGGTGTCGATCGCAGCCTCCTCGCTCGCCGGTCCTGTGGTCCCTGCCCTGGCCGCTGCCCCGGTCCCGGCTCAAGCGTGGGATGGCTCGGGGGAGGACGATGGGAAGTCGCCGGATCCGCTGATCCTTCCGCCCCACCTGCGTGTCGAGCTCGATTCGGAGGAACAGGAGCAGGATGTGGAGCAGGCGCCGGAGCCGGGTGACCCCGCAGCCACGGTTACCGTCGTGAGGGGCGACAATCTCTGGAGGCTCTCCGAACAGCACCTTCAGCATGTGTGGGGGCGAGACGACCTCGGCGATCACGAGGTGGCCGGTTACTGGGTGCAAGTCATCGACGCCAACCGCGCTCGTCTCCGCTCCGGCAATCCCGACCTCATCTATCCGGGGGAGGTCATCGTGCTACCCGAAGCGCCACCCTCACTCTGAGCGGCTGGCAGGGTCGAGCTTGCTCCAATAGTCTCAATCCAATGACTCTCGAGCTGATGAGAACCCTGTCCTTCACCTGGGTCGTGGTGGCGGTCGCCCTGGTGGGGACATCGGCCTTTCTCCGCCTCTCCGATGGTGACATCACGGTGGGGGTTGCGATCGTCGTCATTCTCGGCGCGTTCGTGCTCCTCGCCATCGGCTGGGTCCGTCAGAGGCCCATCAAACCCGACGACGAGGCCACCTATCTCCACACCTCAATGCTCAAGCTGGCACTGGCGGAAGGCATCGGCCTGATCGGCTTCGCTCTGGCCGTCACTCTCGGCCCGTGGTGGCTCTCGGCGGTCGGAGCTGGGTTTTCACTCGTCGGCCTCGCCATGTCCCTCCCCTCCGAAGCCGACCGGGAACGGCACGAGCTTCTGTATTTGGTCTGAGGCGTCGGCCTGCGGCCGCCACGGCTGTCAGCTTTCAGCTGTCAGCTTTCAGCCAGAGCAGACCGCCGACCTGCCGCCAACGATGGCCTTACTCTTCCCCGCCCTGAGGGCGGGGTGGCTCCGCCGGAGGCGGAGGCGGGGTGGGGGAGGCGGTTACCTCAAACGTACGGATGGGTGACCAGCTGACTGTTGCCCCGTTGCCTGTTTGGTGTTGCCCGTTTAAGCGCTTGGGCCAGAGCGACGTTCTCAGCCCGCTTGCTGTTTGCTGTTTGCCGCTTGCTGTTTGCCGCTTGCTGCTTGCTGCCTGCTGCTTACTGCCCGTTGGCCCACGACATGGGTAGTCAGCAACACGCCACGACACAACCTGACTAGTTAGTTTGTGCGTGTCAAATACCACCCTTAGTGGTATTGTGTGGTGAAGAGGACCACGGTGTGTGGCCTTGGCTAGGACGGGGGGCCGGCGAAAGGAGCACCGTGTGCTGAGGGATGAATTACTGACCGGGGTCAGGCTGTGGGGAGTGCGGCGCGTGAGGATTGCGCCGCTGGTGATGACGGCGGCCGCAGTTGGCGGTTTCGCCTTCCTGTGGATGTGGAACTGGCTGGTGGCATTGCTGGTAGTCGCAGGGGTCGGCTTCGCCCTCCTGGGCGGTCGATCCGACCGGGAGACGGGCGAGGCACAGTCGCCAGGTGAGGGGTGGGCGTTCGGTGGCGAGCGCTTTGCCTTCCGCTCGGTGAGTGAAGTCATCGACCGTTCTCCCCGGGAGATCGCCCAGCGACTCTCTACCCGCTACCGAGAAGGCCAGACCATCGAGATGGTCTTGTGGATCATCGCCAAGGACGGGATGGGCAAGCCCTGGACGCTGGTTCAGGATCGTTTCGGGGATCCGGTTCCATCCGTGACGGCAAGCGCCGTGGGAGAAGTGCCGGGCGCTTGCGATCCCTATCTGGAGGCCCAACGCCTCTCTCTGGGCGAGACCGGAATGGCACTGGCCGATGTTGTTGTGGTCGGTTGGGGGACGGATTCGTCGCTCGATGCTCGCCGCGACGCGATCCTCGTGATCGGCCAGACCAATGCCAGCGCAGAAGAGTTGGGGACGCACGGCTATCGCGACCCGGACCGCCGCTCTCATCTGGTGGAGATGCACCCCGATTCGCTGGCTCGCTCTCTCGGCAATGTCGATGCCAGACGGTGGCAGGCGGCCGCGGTGCGGGGAGCCGCCCGCTGCCTGGAGTTGCTCTACCCGGGCTCGGGTCCGCTGTTGGAGGAACTGGTCACCGAGCCGTGGCGCAACCGGCGCATGTTCAGCCGTCTCGGCCGTCTAACCGAACGCACCGAGGAGACAGACCTGAGCGGCGTGGTTCACCCGGTGGTGCTCAAGGTGGTTGATGGCGGCCTGAGCGAGGAAACCGAGGAGCGGGCGCCGATCCCGCTCGAGCGGGCGCTCAGCTGGGAAGGAACGGTCCGCGCCATTCCGACCAGGTACAGCTAGCTGTTTCGAAGGTCGCCGGGCACCGTTACACTGCCCTGCCTACGGGACGTGGCGCAGCTTGGTAGCGCGCAGCGTTCGGGACGCTGAGGTCGCCGGTTCGAATCCGGCCGTCCCGACCATAAGGGCTCCGGTGACAGCGTTCCCGGAGCCCTTTGTCGAAGATGCCCGGGGCTCTCCGTGAGATCACTCACACATCGACGCTGAGGCGGGCGATTCTTCTCCGGTCCATTGCCATCACCGTCATGGTGACGTCGTCGACCCTCACCCGGTCACCCTCGTCGGGGATACGGCCGGAAAGGTCCATGAAGAGCCCGGCCACCGTCGAATAGTCACCCCTGGGCAGCTGACGCTCTATCTCATGCTCCAACTCGTCGACATCCATTCGTCCGTCGACCGTCCAGCGCCCGGGACCGTCCGGCACTATGGACGGCACGGTCGGGTCGTACTCGTCTCGCAGCGATCCCACCAGCTCGGAGATCACATCCTTGGTCGTGACCACGCCCTCGACGCCACCGTGCTCGTCGACGACCACGCCGAATCCAAACCGGTTCCGGCGCATCTCTTGCAGCACGGCCAGCACCGAGCGCGACTCCGGAATGTAGGTGGGGGGACGAAGCAGTTTGGCGATGTCGGCGGAAGTCGACTTGTGAGGCAATCGGAGAACGTCCTTGACGGCCAGGATGCCGAGCAACTCGTCGTGGCTGTCGGCTACGACCGGGAAGCGACTGTGGCCGGTGGAAGCCACGGCGTCTTGCACGGCCACGCGATTGATGGGGGCCGTTATCGAAACCATGTGCACCCGGGGCGTCATTACCTCACGGATCGCCATGTCGGCCAGTGAGAAGAGGGCGTCGATGATCTCGCGTTCGGTGGCCTCGATTTCCCCGGAACTCTCGCTGAGGGCGGCCAGCGCCCGAATGTCATCCTCAGTAACCGGCGTCAGGCCGTCTCCTAGATTGACACGGAATATCCGGAAGATCGCCCGGGTAAGGAAGGTGAAGGCGGTGCTGATCGGCTGCAGCACCTTCGACAGCGATGAGATAGTGCCGGCTACGAACAACGAAAACCCTTCCGGGTGTCTGTGGGCCAGCGTCTTGGGGCCGATCTCGCCGAATATCAGGATGATCCCGGTCAACAGGAATGTCACGATCCATGGGCCCCAGGACTCACCGGCCAGGTCAATGGCCAGAGCGGTTGCCACCGAGGCCGCCAGGATGTTCACGAAGTTGTTGGCGATCAGCAGGGTGCTGAGGGTGCGATCCGGGTCGGCCAACAGGGCCTCCAGTTTGCGGCCGCGGCGATCCCGCTGAGCCAGCTGATGGACTCGCTCGCGCTGGATGCCGATGATCGCCGTCTCGGACCCGGAGAAGAACCCCGAGGCGACGATGCAGACAGAGAGGATGCCCAGATAAACCAGGTTGATGCCGCTCACGGCCCTGTTGCCGGCTCCTGCGTCAGCACGGCGGCCACTGTCGACCGCAGTTCCTCGGTATCGAAAGGCTTCTGAAGCCAGGCATCGGCAGCCGCTCGCTTGGCGAGGAAGGCATCGGCGCTGCGGTCGAGGAGGAGCACCACCGGGACTTCCGGGAATCCCGGCGCCAGCGCCGCCTCCTTCAACGACCGGGCCATGGCCATGCCGCCCATCGAGGCCACCTGCAGGTCGATGAGGACGGCGTCGGGCGCGAACTCTGATACTGCGTCGGCCAGGCTGCGAGGATCCTCATGGTCCCGGATCTCGTAGCCGGGGAGGCTGAGAGCAGCGTGAACATCGTTCTTGACCCACGGGGTGTCGGCAACGACCAGGATTGTCGGCATGCCAGGAGAGTAGTCCGCCCCGGGCTCCGGTTTCATACGGTCGGTGAGGCCGGCGGTCGCCTTAACATCATGCCGATGTCCCGCCGCCTCTTGTTCCTACTGATGGTCGGTGCCGTTGTGCTCTCCTCGCTTCCGGCTTCTGGCCAGGCCGACGGGTCGTTGGACGTCATCAAACTGAGCGGTCCACTCGACGAGCGGGCGGTTGAGTTCGCGCTCGACACCATCATCCGCTTCGGACCGTCTTCCGAGCTGATCATCATCCAACTCGACTCACCAGCCGCCGTCAGCGGCGACATCCCCGACCTTCTGGAAGTTGTTGCCGATCCTCCGGCTCCGCTGGCTGTGTGGGTGGGTCCCCAGACTGCGGTCGCCTACGGGGGTGGGCTATGGGTGCTGGAAGCCGCATCGGTCCGGATGGCTGCACCCGGTGTCAACCTGGGAGCCGCCCTTCCCATGGACTTCGGGCTGGAGGCGGCGGCCGTGCCGGACTCGTCTTTCCCGGCCGAATTGAGCACCGGGCGCATCACTGTGGACGGACCCATCGACGGTCTGGTCGAGCAGGTGCATCCATCCCTGTCGAACGTCATTCAGGCCCTGGACGGAAGCACGGTGGCCGTGGGGGAGTCTGAGCAGACCCTGGCCATCACCGAGGAGTTCGATGACGATGGCGAAATCCGGCGTCGGCCAATTGAAACCCGGTTCCACGAACCGG
The DNA here is from genome assembly GCA_051011455.1 of Acidimicrobiia bacterium. Taxonomy (GTDB): domain Bacteria; phylum Actinomycetota; class Acidimicrobiia; order Spongiisociales; family SHLN01; genus SHLN01. Next base: position 5,683 of record JBPCTX010000042.1, read on the forward strand.
GGATCGTCGACCGGGCCTTGCGCCTGTCGCTGTCTCCCGCCATCGCCTACTTGTTTCTCCTGGTGGGCCTATCGGTAGCCGCCTTCGAGTTCTATGCGGCAGGCGTCGGGGTGGCGGCCGCGGTGTCAGTGCTGACTCTCGCGCTCAGTGGCTACGGGATAGCCGTACTGCCCGTGAACTGGTGGGCGCTCGGCCTCGGTCTCCTCGGCCTCGGTCTCTACCTGCTCGATTTCCAGAGAATTCAGATGCGATTGGCTTCGCTCCTCGGCACGGTCGCCATGCTGGTTGGGGCCCGTTACTTCGTGCACGAACCGCCGCAGCTGTCGATGGCCTGGTGGAGCGCCGCGCTGATCGTCTTGTCGATTGCGTTGTTCTTCCTGTTCGCGATGACGACGGTGGTGCGCGCCCGCTTCTCGACACCCACCATCGGGCGCGAGCACCTGATTGGAAAGACCGGCAAGGCCGAGACGGCGGTAGCCCCCGACGGGGTGGTCGTGGTCGACGGTGCTCGCTGGAAAGCCAACTCGAGAAGAGCCTCAGGCATCGAACCGGGTGATCCCATCTCCGTGGCCTCCGTAGAAGGATTCATACTCGAAGTAGATCCGATTGAGTGAGACGGAGGCGGCCTCCGGCCTTCAGCTTTCGGCTTTCGGCTTTCAGCTTTCAGCCAGAACCGGATGGGAGGCTATCCGGTGCGGGTTACGTCTGACATAGCCGAAGGTCGATAGCCGGCGGCTTCTGGGGCCTGAAAGGCCCCAGAATTTTCCTGGCGAATTCGCGAACTCGCTGGTAGCTTCGGGCCAGCTAACACAGGAGGAGACCGCTGGTGACTGTGGCACCCAGCAGAGACTGGCAGGCGCGCGGCTTATGCCGAGGCAACCAGGCCCACTTGTTCTTCCCGCCGAGCACCATCGAGCGGAAGGACGAGCGTGAGCGCCGCGAGAACAAGGCCCGCGCCATCTGCGCGGTGTGCCCGGTGCGGCGTGAATGCACCGAATACGCGATGGAGATCCGCGAGCCGTACGGCATCTGGGGCGGATACACCGAGGTGGAACGCCGCCAGCTGATCGCCCAGGGAATTACTTCGCTCTGAGGGTCCTCATGTCGCCCCGGCGGGCGGTATGTCCTTCACGATCTAGCCACTCGAGCAGAGGCACGGCGTATTTGCGGGTGAGGCCGAAGTGATCGCGGAACTCTGCCACTGTGAAACCGTCGCCCAGCTCTCCGAGACCGGCCACCATCTCGTCCACCTGTCCCGGTAGGTAGGCGAGGTCGTTGTTGATCTTCACCAATCTGCCGGCCCGGATCAGCGCGTAGACCAGCTCGGTCGTCATGCCCAGCTCGCCGACTGCCGGTACGGCCAGCCCGGCCTGGAGACGGGTGCGGGCCGCCTGCCAGGCTGCCTCCTGAGCGGCGTCCAGGTTGACCGTGAACCCCGTTGTGGCGATGTCGGTGCCTGTTTCGACCAGGGCGTCGGTCATGCCGACCAGCACGCCGAGGAGGTCGAGATCGATACCGATGGTGCTGGCCAGACTGGCCTTTGGCATCCCGGGACGAAGCGGATTGTCGGTCTGGTAGGTCTCGACCGTTTCGATCGCGAGACCGGTCAGCCTTTCGCCTTCGGCAGGGTCGACTACCACCTCTCCCGCCTGGATGGCGGCGGAAGGCACTCCGCCCCGGCTGTGGGCCGACAGAGTGTTCGCGCCCGCCCATCCCCGCCCTGCCAGCAGGCCGGTGGCCTGGATGTCGGGCGTCTGTCCCAGCAGGCCGTCCAGATGGCTCACATTGACAGAACGGATCCGTGTCGGCGGGGCTGGCTCGATCACGCGTCCTCCCGCCACCACTGCCCGGCGTCCCACTTCCCGCAGGATGAATCGGTCCGCCATAGTCAGAGGGATCGGGTCGGAAGTTGTGATCACGGCGTGGCCGGGGCCCGACAGCTCAGGGCTGTCCAGTAGCCGGATCCGTGCCGGCCACGAACCACTCCCGACGTGCAGGTGGTAGGCACCCCGGTCTCTCAGCGGATCAGCCAGGTTTCGCACCGTCCGCAGGGAGCTCAGGAATCGGCTGGTTGGCGCCCAATCTGCGGCCTTTCCGATCATGGCCCCGCGGGCGGCGGCGGCGGTATCGATCCCACTCAGGTTGAGGGCTGTTCTGGTGCCCGGCTCGACCTGTTGCCGGGTCTCCTCATGGCTCTGGATGCCACGGATCCGGCTCACTTCTCCGGCCGGCAGGATCGCGACTTCGTCACCGAGGGCCAGACCTCCGTTGAGGAGCGTGCCGGTAACTACGGTGCCGGCCCCCCGGATGCTGAAGGATCGGTCGACCCACAGGCGGGGTCGCCCCAGGTCCGGAACCGTCACCGACATGAGAGCCTTCTCCAGTTCCGACCCCAGCTGCTCGATGCCTTCACCGCTGATCGAGTCGACGCGCACTACCGGAGCGCCCTCCGCGACGGTCCCGACGACCTGCTCCTCGATCTCCGCTTCAGCCATTTCGCGGGTCTCCTCGTCGGCAAGCCCGGTTCGGGTGAGGGCGATTACCAGCCGGGGGATTTCCAGAAGGTCGAGGATGGCGAGATGCTCCTCCGACTGGGGCATCCATCCCTCGTCGGCCGCCACCACCAACAGGCCGACGTTGACGGCGTCGATCCCGGCCAGCATGTTCTTGATGAACCGTTCGTGGCCCGGGACGTCAACGAAACCGATCGACATACCTGAGGGCAGCGTTGTCCAGGCAAAGCCCAGGTCGATGGTGAGCCCCCGTTCCTTCTCCTCGGCGAGCCGGTCGGGATCGCGGCCGGTCAGGGC
>JBPCTX010000043.1:0-3577 GCA_051011455.1 Acidimicrobiia bacterium
GGCCAGTCGACGCCCGGCCGGATGGCGGCCGTTCTCGTCGTACCCGAGGCCGGCGAGAAGCGCCTTGAGGGTGTTGAGAGAGCCATGGACGTCGCCGACGACGTCGTATTCAGCCAAGATCGACGTCGTGGTCGGTGAGCAGGCGCGGCGGCACCACAAAGGCCAGTTCGCCGAGGCCGGGCCGGATGCGACCCCAGGAGTTCATCGCCAGATCGATCCCCACCAGTGTTCCGGTCGCCATCCGGGTAGCCGCCCCGGTCAGGCTCTCAACCACCGCTCCCCAGGTCGGTTGATGGCCGACGAGCAGCACGCTTCCGTCCGAGTCCGAGCTCTCGCCAACCAGGCCGAGCACGTCCTCGACCCCGGCGTGATAGAGGTCGCGGGTGGTGTTGACCGGACACATCCAATCTCCCGCCTCCATCGCCAGCGCCAGAGTCGTGCGGGCCCGCACCGCGCTGGAAACCACCGCGTAGTCGGGAACCAGGTTGGTCAGAGCCATGAACCTACCCATCGCCTTGGCCGCTCTCCGGCCCCGCCCTGCCAGCGGCCGCTCGTGATCGGAGGGCGCGTCCGTATTCCAGTCAGACTTTGCGTGACGCATTATGAGCAAGCGTTTCATGAATGGACTCTTTCAGATGGCGGTATTCAATGCCGAACATAGTGTGGTCTGGCCGTGGCGGCCACACATACTTAGAATTCGCGCTCTGTTTGACCTCTGAGGAGACCAATGGCGATCGAGAGCCCGCTCGGTTCTAGCAGCAGCTATCCGGACCTGACCAGTCCCGAGCTGTACATCAACCGCGAGCTCAGCTGGCTTCAATTCAACCTGCGCGTGCTGGAAGAGTCGCTCGACGACGAGCGACCTTTGTTCGAACGGATGAAGTTTCTGTCGATCTTCGCCTCCAACCTCGACGAGTTCTTCATGATCCGGGTGTCCGGCCTCCGCAACCAGTTGCTGGCCGGAGCACTGGAGGCTCCTGCCGATGGGATGACCCCGGCCGAGCAACTCGCCGCCATCCGGCTGCGGCTGCAGCCCCAACTGGAGACCTACGATCGCGCCTGGGCCGGAGTGCAGGCCGAGCTGGCCGAAGAGGAGATCCAGATACTTCAGCTGGAGGACCTGAAGAAGAAGCAGCGCAAGCTGCTGCGCAAGTACTTCGAGTCGGAGATCTTCCCGGCTCTCACCCCGCTGGCCTTTGACCCCAGCCACCCCTTTCCTCACATCTCCAACCTGTCGGTCAACCTCGCGGTGGTGTTGCGCGACCCGCGCCTGGGCGAGCGGTTCGCCCGGGTCAAGGTGCCTCACATGCTTCCCCGCTTGCTTCGGATCCCGTCCGAGGAGAGGGCCGAAGCCTTCGAGACCCTGGGCCTGGCCGAAGTGGCGGCGAGCAACTTCGTCTGGATCGAGGAGGTTGTCCATGACAATCTCGATTTGCTGTTCCCCGGCGTGGAGATCGTCGATGCCTATCCGTTCCGGGTTACCCGCGATGCCGACGTCGAGATCGAGGAGGACGAGGCGGCCGACCTGCTGACCGCCGTCAGCCAGGGTCTGGAGATGCGGCAGTTTGGCTCGGCGGTCCGGTTGGAGATCGATGCCGGCACCCCCGACCACATCCGGGACATCCTCATCGCCAACCTCGATTTGGCTCCTTATCAAGTCTTCGCCCACGAGGGACCGCTGGGCATGGCAGACCTGATGGATCTGATGGTGGTGGACCGTCCCGATCTGAAGGAGCCGCCGATTCAACCCAAGCTGCCTCCGGTGCTGCAGACCGACGAGAGCATCTTCTCCATCATGCAACGACGCGACATCGTGCTGTTCCATCCCTACGAAAGCTTCAGTCCCGTCGTCGACTTCATCCGGGAGGCGGCCCGCGACCCCAACGTTGTGACCATCAAGCAAACGCTGTACCGGATTGGGGCCAACTCGCCGATCGTCGATGCGCTCCTGGAGGCGCGGGAGAACCACAAACAGGTGGCAGTGCTGGTGGAGTTGAAAGCCCGGTTCGACGAGACCACCAACATCGAGTGGGCCAGGGCGTTGGAGGAAGCCGGTGTGCATGTCGTCTACGGAGTGATGGGCTTGAAGACTCACGCCAAGCTGTCGATGGTGGTGCGCCGCGACCCCGATGGCTTGCGGCGTTACGTGCACATGTCCACCGGCAATTACAACGTGACCACCTCCCGGATCTACACCGACATCGGCCTCTTCACTACCGACCCGGAAATCGGCGCCGACGTTTCCGATGTGTTCAACTCTCTCACCGGCTACTCGCGCCAGGAGGAGTTCCGCAAGCTGCTGGTGGCCCCTGCCGCTCTCCGGGAGGAATTGGAGTGGCGAATCGAGCGCGAGATCGCCATTCACGAGACCCTCGGCAACGGTCATTTGGCCTTCAAGATGAATGCCCTCATCGACCGCGAATTGATTGCGATGCTCTACAAGGCGTCGCAGGCGGGAGTGCGGGTCGACTTGCAGGTGCGGGGAATCTGTGCACTCCGCCCCGGGGTGCCGGGAGTGTCGGACAACATCACGGTCAGCTCGCTGGTCGGACGTTTCCTGGAGCATGTACGCATCTACTACTTCGGCAACGACGGCGAGCCGGAGGTCTTTGTCGGTTCGGCCGACCTGATGCCCCGCAACCTCAACCGGCGGGTAGAAGTCCTCTACCCGGTAGAGGATCCTGACATCCACCGCATCGTCACTGAGAAGATCCTCAACACCCACCTGGCCGACAACACCCAGGTACGGCTTCTCCAGTCCGACGGCTCTTATCGACGCCGTCGACGGGCCAAGGGCGAGCCTGAGGTCGATGCGCAGATGGCGATGATCGACGCTCGAGAGCTCTGGCACTCCTCCTGAGGTCTGGTCGGCCCCCTGGCCCCCGGGCATAGACTGGCCGCATTGAATCGGGTAAAGGAGGGGCCGCGATGCCCTTGAGCAAGAAGATGCTGGCTGCACTCAACGATCAGATCACAATGGAGCTGGCCGCCTCACATTCCTATTTGGCGATGGCAGGTTGGTTCGAGTCCCAGAACCTGCCCGGCATGGCCGCCTGGATGCAGATGCAGTCGATGGAGGAGCGGGAGCACGCGCTCAAGTTCTTCGAATTTGTCGTGGACCGGGGCGAGGACGTCGAGCTGGGTTCGCTCGACAAGCCGGGCGCCAGTTTCACGGCCCCGGTGGCCGTGTTCGAGCAGGCTCTGGCCCAGGAAGAGAGCGTCACCGCCTCCATCAACGCCCTCTACTCGCTTGCCAACTCGGAGGGCGACTACGAGGCCATCCCGCTCCTGACCTGGTTCATCAACGAACAGGTCGAGGAGGAGGCGTCGGTCGACCAGGTGGTTGAAGACCTGCGCCGCGCCGGCGGAGATCCTCAGGCTCTACTCATGCTGGACCGTGAGCTGGGCGCCAGAGAGGCGGAGGAATGAGCGAACTCTCCCAGCGCGCCCAGCTGATGGCAGAGTCGGTGACGATGGCGATCACCGCCAAGGCCGGCCAGCTGCGAGCAGCCGGCAAGCCGGTCATTGGCTTTGGGGCCGGCGAGCCCGACTTCGCCACCCCGGAGCACATCGTGGC
>JBPCTX010000044.1:0-6416 GCA_051011455.1 Acidimicrobiia bacterium
GAACTTGTTGAACGTCCAGATGAAGCGCAGCAAGAAGAGCACGCTCAGCACGCCCTTCATCTGAGGCAATGTCACGTAGATGAAGCGCTGGCTGAGAGTGGCCCCGTCCACCTTGGCGGCCTCGTCCAGTTCGGCCGGCAGCGCTTGCAGCCTGGCGAGTATGAACAGGAAGGCAAACGGGAAATACCGCCAGGCCTCAAAGGCGATCACTGCGGCCAACGCCACCGGCGCCGTCACTTCCCACCCGAGGATCGACAGCTCGAAATCCCGGCGGCCCAGGAAATCGATCGGCTGTACACCGAAGGTGTCCAACCAATGGTTGGTGATCCCGAAGGAAGGGTTGAGCATGATCTTCCAAACGAAGGTGACGGCGATAACCGGCGCAACGTACGGAAAGAGCATCAAGCCCCGGACCGCCGAGCGGCCGATGAAGGCCTTCTTTACGACGAGGGCCGCCCACATACCCATCCCAATCGACAAGACGGTGCCAAAGAATGTGTAAGAAACAGTGGTGCGAGTCACTTCCCAGAACCGCGAGAGTCCGGTTACTCGCCGGAAGTTCTCCAGGCTCACACCGGTGCTGAAGAAGTTGAAGGTCTGCAGCTCTATCAGGCGAATGCGCTGAAAACTCATCGCCAGGTTCCATAGAACCGGAACGACCACCAGTCCCAGGACTATGAGCACCGCCGGAGCCACCAGCACCCACGCCAGGCGAGCCTCGCGCCGTTGCAGGCTCAGCCTGGAACTACTCGATGGATCGCGCTTGCGGGTTTCGGTGGAGGTCGTGATTGAGCTTCTCCCCTATCAACCAATCAGTTGAACGGGGAGGGGCGGCTAACCGCCCCTCCCGTTCGTTGTTGCTATCCGAGCAGCTCCTGCTCTTCCTCAACCAGGGTCTGGATGTCTTCAGCGGCTTCGGCGGCAGTCTTGCTGCCGTCGAGCACGTTGCGAATCTCCTTTACCGTTGGCAGCGAGGAGTACACAGCGGCTACCAGCTGGCCCTGGCCCTGTGGGAAGCCCCAGCGGTTGAAGTTGTCGAGGCCCTGCACCAGGGTCGTCAACAACTCGTCGCCGTAGAACTCACTCAAGAGCGCCTTGCGATCGACCCCGGTCTCCAGAGTGCGCCATCCGTCGATGTACTCGGTCGGATTGTCGGCGGTTCCACGACGCATCGGGAACTTGCCTTCCACCGAGGTAGTCAGCCATTGGATATAGCCGTCACTCAGCCAGTACTCGATGAACGCCTTGGCAGACTCCGTGTTGGTGCCCGCACCGATCCCGAGGTTCGAGATCTGGCCGTACTGAGCAGGCGATCCACTGGGACCACTGAACGACGGCACGAAGCCGGAGTTCTTCGCCAGGAAGGCGATATCGTCCGCGCACTCGTCACAGGTGGGCAGCGCGGCGTCGCGCAGGCCGGCCATCTCGTCCATGATGAACGGCGACCAGACGATCATCCCCGCTTTGCCTGCGAAGTACCGGGCCCGGGTCTCCACCACTCCCTCTGTGGCCGGAGCCCCGTAGTCATTGAGCAGATCGGTATAGAACTCGATCGCTTCCACGCAGTTGGCGCTGTCGAGCGTCACGGTCCCGGCGTCGTCGGTCAGCTGACAATCGTTCGCCAGTGCGAAGTGCTCGAACGTCTGCTGGGTGAACACCTGGCTGGCATCGTTAGAGGCCGTGATGCCGTAGAAGTCATTGGCTGGATCGGTCAGGGCCTCAGCCGCCGCTTCGATCTTGGCGAATGTATCCGGTGCATCGAGACCGGCGGCGTCAAAGAGGTCCTTGCGATAGATGAGGAGTTGTCCCCAGCCATCGGACGGAACGGCTGCCACGGAACCCTCAAAGCTGGCCAGCTCGAGCGCTCCCTGGCTAAAGGTGTCGGCTCCGAGAGCGTCGACGGCTTCCTGAGCGGCCTGGGAATCGAGCAGACCGTTGGCGGCCCAACCGATGGTGAAGTCCACCGGGTGGAACACCACATCCGGCAGAGTGCCGGCGGCAGCATTCGAGACCATGATGCTCGGAAGTGCGTTCTCATCGATCGAAACGAGCCTCACCGAGATGCCGCTCTCAGCGGTAAAGCCGTCGATGATCCCTTGGGTGATCTCCAGCCGGGCAGGCTGGGTCTCGGTCGACCAGAAGGTGATCTCTTCAGACTCCACCGTCTCGGTCACAATCGAAGTCTCGGTCACCGTCTCGGTGACGATCGAAGTCTCAGTGACTATGACCGTCTGCGGGGTGGCGTCGGAATCGTCACTCGAACAGGCCGTCGCCACCAGAGCGATGGCCGCTAACAACGCGAGTACGCGTCTCATCAGTTGTCCTCCTCAGCTCGGCCGGGCCCCATCAGACCTCGCGCCCGGGAGCCACAACCGAATGCGTGATCCTGAACCTAGCACTGGCCAGATGGCCTATGTCAGGGTCCCGCCTCAGACACCCCAGCGGGTCTCAAACGGTTCCAGGCGAACGGTCATCCCGTCAAGCCCAACGGACTGGTCCCGATCAGCGAGATTGACGACAACCGTCGTCGACTCGCCGCTCCCGGCGATTCTCCGTACTCCAAACAGGCCCGGGGGGAGGTCGAGGATCTGCTGTTCGGAGTCGGGATGAAAGGCTGGATCAGCCGCTCGTCGCATGACCAACCGCCTCACAGAAGCGAAGACCGCCGCCGTTCGGCCAGGACGACCCATCTCCTCCTGCAGACGACTGAGGTCGCTGAACTTGCTGCGGTTGAGAGATCGAGCGCGGCCAGTTTCGGCCAGGAGCTGCTGGTCGTTGGCAGACCCGAAGAGGCTATGCACGTAGATCCCGGGGATGCCCTGCAGCGCCAGCTGGATTGCATGCGAACCTACGTGGCGGAGGACTGCCACCTCGAGGTCGTGACCGGCTGCGACCAGATCGAGCCAGGTGGAGTTCAGTTCGTACGGAACTGCGGTTCCGTCCGGTCCGGTCCTCTCACTCACCCGACCTCCCGCCCTCAGCGTGAGATCTGCCAATCGGCCCACCGCTCCTCGCTTGGCTATCCCCTCGAGCGGCCGGACACCCACCCCGTCGTGAGATGCCAGAAAGTTGAAGAAGGTCGTGCCTGGCACCGGGAGCTCCAATCCAGCCGCCCATTCACTCAGCGTGGAAGCGTCCCCTGTGGCGTAGGCGTCCAACACAAGTGGAGCCAGAGGGAACTGATAAACCATTTGGGCTTCCGGGGTTCCCTCCGTCCCGAAGTATGAGATGTTCTCCTCATGAGGGACGTTGGTCTCTGTCAGCAAGAGGGTCCCGGGATAGGTGTCCTGCAAACTGGCTCGCAATAGCTGGACAACTGCATGAGTTTGCGGCAGATGAATACAGGTGGTGCCTTCCTCTTTCCAAAGGAAGCCGATGGCATCGAGGCGGATGAATGAGGCACCCCGCCTCGCGTAGGTGAGAAGGACGTCAAGGGTCGCCAAGAGCACCCTGGGGTTCGAGAAGTCGAGATCAACCTGATCGGCGGAGAAGGTGGTCCAAACGTCGACCCTGCCGTGTGATGCTTCGAACTCTGTGAACAGGGGAAGCGATCTCGGTCTAACGACCTTTGAGTAGTCGCCGCCTTCACGTCGGGTTCTGAAGTATTCGGCGAACCGAGGATCGCCGGATAGGTACGCCTCGAACCACGCCGATTGGGACGACATGTGGTTGACGACGGCATCCACGCCGAGCCGGGCCGACTTGGCGATCGCCTCGATGTCCTCCCACGAGCCGTTAGCCGGGTCCACCGCCAGGTAGTCGACAACGCTGAATCCATCGTCACTCGACCATGGGTAGAAGGGCAGGATGTGGATGCCGTTCAGCCACGGGGCGAAATGCCGGTCGAAGAACCAACCGAGGGTTGCCAGTGGCGCCTCGCCCGGTCGTTGAAACTGGTCGGCGTAGGTGATCAACCAGGAATCCCGCTCCGACCAAGGCTCCGACGGAGGCCCGGAACTCGAATCGTGCTTGGCCAGCAGCTCATCCACCTGGCGGCCTATTCCCGCCCCGGCGTCCTCTCCGTACAGGAACGCGAGCAGGCGGCTCCGCAGGGCCCGTGTTGTCAAGGCCGCCACACCACCCAGAGATCGCCGACGTTGGTTCCGCTGGGGCCAATTCTCAGCAGATCACCACTCGCCTCCAGGTAAGGATGAGAGTTGTGGTTGGCCAGGTGCTCCCGGGGGTCCAGCCCGGCCGCCGCGCCCCGCGCGACGGTGCCGGCATCAACCACTGCCCCGGCTCCGTCGGTGGGGCCGTCAACTCCGTCGGTGGCCAGCGCCCCGAATACCAGGTCGTCGTCCCTCTCAGCCAACTCGATGGCGGCGGCCAGCGCGGCATGTTGGTTGCGGCCCCCGGAACCCGTACCAGTCACCTCGACGGTGGTTTCTCCGGCCAGGAACGTCATCCCCGGCTCATCCGCAGTGCCAAGCGCATGACGCACGACGGTGACCGCGTCCCCGGCCAGTCCGGTGGTGGCGACCCGGGAGGCCAACCCCGACTCGACTGCAGACAGCTTGGCGGCTTCGGCGGCGATCGCACCGTTCGCCACGATCGATGCCGCGTGCCCGGCAATGGGTTGCTTGGGAGTCTCCGGTAGGTCCCCGCTCTCTCCCCTGGCCAGCATCGTGGCCACAGCATCTGGCAGTCCGATCTGGTAGCGCTCCAATACCTCCAGAGCGTCCTGGAAGGTACTCGGATCTGCAACGGTGGGGCCTGAGCCAATCACGTCGAGGCGATCACCGACCACGTCGGACACAACCAGGGTGCAGGCGGCCCGCTCCTCCGCTCGCCGGCCGAGGCGCCCGCCTTTGAGTTGCGACAGGTGCTTGCGGACGACGTTCATCTCGCCGATGTCGGCTCCCGACCTCACCAGAGCATCGGTCACCAGTGCCAGGTCGTCGATGCTGACGCCGGGCGCCGGCAGCTCGCAGAGCGCCGAGGCGCCCCCCGAGACGAGAAACAGCACCGCGCCATCAGAGGAATCCAGAGCGTTCACGACGGCGGTGCCGGCGGCCTCGCTCCGATCATCAGGAAGCGGGTGAGATCCCAGGTAGGTGGCGAAGCCGTCTGGGACCGCCTCAACGTGGTCACTGACCACGATCCCCGATGCCGGACCGGGAACGCCCCTTGCCATGGCAGCCGCAGCTTTGCCGATGGAGATCACTGTGACCGGGCCTTTGAGCGGGTTCTCGGCCAGCGCCGAGCGGACGGCGTGCTCGGGATCAACCGCATCCAGTGCAGCCGCAAAGGCTTCGAGCAGTGGGGCCCGGTCGGGCCAATCCTGAGGGAAGGTCATCGCCATGTCGCCAACGGTACCCGCGCGAGGCCGTCCTAGGATTTTGGGGACTGGCAACCAGGAGCGCTCCTCATGAACATCGTCGTCTGCGTCAAGCAGATACCCAACCCGGCCGACCCAGGCGAGCTGGACCCAGAAACCCACTTTCTGAAGCGGCCCGAGGAACAGCTGATGGACGAAGGCGACTCCTATGGGGTCGAGATGGCCCTGCAGTTGGCAGAAGCTTCCGAGGGCTCCGTGACCCTGGTCTCGATGGGCCCGGCCGGCAACCTGCAAGGCATCCGCCAGGCTTTGGCGATGGGTGCCGACAAGGCAGTGGTGGTCACCGACGACGGCCTGGCCGGGGCCGGTGCCCTCGACACTGCTCGCGTGCTTGCCGCCGCGGTTTCGCGAGAGGGTTTTGACCTGGTGCTGTGCGGCACCGAATCAACCGACGGATACAGCGGAGTGGTCCCCCAGCAAATGGCCGAGTTGCTGGATGTTCCCGCCCTGACCTACGCCCGCAAGGTGGAGGTCGAGGGAGCAACCGTCAAGATCGAACAGCAGACCGCGGCCGGCTACAACGAAGTGGAGGCGCCGGCACCGGCCCTGCTCTCGGTCACCGCCGGTGTGGTCGAGCCCCGCTATCCGACCTTCAAAGGGATCATGGCTGCGAAGGCGAAACCGGTCGACCATGTCACCCTGGCCGATCTGGGAGTGGAGCCGGGCGGGGCCGGTCAGGAGATCCTCTCGGTAACCGAGGCTCCGGGACGGGCGGCCGGAGTGAAGATCGAAGATGAGGGCGAGGCCCACCTCGAAATCGTGGCCAAGCTGCAAGAACTGAAGGTGGTGTGACATGAACGTCTGGGTTTTCGCCGAGGAGTCGAACGGCGCGGCCGCGCCGGTGGCCCTCGAACTACTGACCAAAGCCCGGGACCTGGGCGATGTCTCAGCCGTCTTGCTCGGCAGCAGCGATGAGGCGGTTGCCGAACTGGGCAGGCACGGAGCAGGCACCGTGTACCGGCTGGTCCCACCCGAAGGATCGGCACCGGCCGCCGCCGCGGCCGCGGCGCTGGCCGACCTGGCCACCAATCACGGGCCCGAGTTGATCCTGTTCGGCCTCACCTACACCGACCGCGAT
>JBPCTX010000045.1:0-13658 GCA_051011455.1 Acidimicrobiia bacterium
GACCAGCTGATAGCGGACAGCCGACAGCCGACAGTCAACAGCAGTCTGCTTAGAGCCTGGGGTCGTGAAGCGGGTAACCGGCAACGCAGCAAGCCTGGCCGAGTCCAGGTTCTGGCCGATGGCCGATGGCCGATGGCCGATGGCCGATGGCCGGCCGCCGCCTACGTCGGACAGAAGGACTGGTTCACGTTCAGGCACGTGATCACTTCACCGAGCAACGGCCCCTCGATGATGCTGTCGATGATCGTGACATCGCTGATGACTCCATCTTGAACCACAACTGCAGCGGTCCCACCGCGGATGTCGGACTGCTCGATGACCACCGGTCCGGCACCGACTCGCAACGCGGTGCCGGGGCCGGCATTGATCCTGGCGTTCCACGTTTCAACCTCGATCGCCTCGATGCAGGGTCCAAGCGAGCAGATCACCGCGCCGTCGTTCATCACGACAGTGCCCCCGCTGATGACGTAACCGCCCGACCAGGCGACGGTCCGGTCGAGTACGACAGTCCCGGCGTTGTTGATCCCCAGCCCTGCGAAGCCGATCGTGGAAGTGGAGGCCGTCAGGACTCCGTCCGTCACCTCGATGGTCCAGCTACTCCTGACGTCTACGTTCTCGAATGAGACATTTCCGCCTGTTCCAAGCGGGACCTCAGTGTTGACAGCCAGATCGCGGAGGGACGAGTTGCGGAGGTTGAGCGAGTACTGCGTGCAGGCCTCAATGAAAGTCTGGTCGCGACCCTGCCCGACGATGAGGACGTGCTCCGGGTAGGGGGTTCCCCGGCGGCATGCCTGGTAGCGACCAGCGTCGAGCCCGATCGTCCACGGCCGGTCGGAAGAGCGGTCCTGGAACTCAATGAAGCCGGCTGCTCGGTTGACGGACCAACCATCGGCGACGTGATCTCCGGTGGCCGGTACCTGGATCTCTCGTTCTCCGACCAGGGTCCAGCCGGGCTCGGCGCGGCTGGTGCTGCCGGCGATCGGGATCGCGCCGTCGGGAAGGTCAATGGTCCAGGCAACCGGATTCTCACCATCAGCATCGGCGACTATGACGTCACCACTCGTCGGATCGACGACGCCGACGCCGTCGATTCCCCTCCCTCGCCAATCGCCGGCCACCACCAGGTCCCTGGGTTGGCCGAAGTCGAACCCGTTGTGGTGTGGGGCGAGAATCATCCCGTTGTGGAAGAAACGGACGTTGTGGCGCGGCGATATCGCTGCGAACGGGTCATCGAGGTAGAACGGAGTGCCGTTGGCCCACTCCGATACGTCGATCGGCGGCCGTGAGGCAATTCCGGTGTCCAGCGAGTCTCTCAAGTACACCTTCCCCTCGCCGGAGCGGTACACGCCGATGCTGTCGCACATATCGCTGTTGAAGTCACCGGCAAAGGGGACGTCACCGGGGATCCCAAACCAGAACGAACGAGCTGCGTTGGCGGTGGCCTGCTCGTTGATCAGATGCACTTGGCCGGTTGTTGGACGGTAGACGGCCGGGGTGTCCAAGCCATCGCAATCCCAGTCACCGAACAGCGGGATATCGCCGGGCGCTCCGAACCAGAAGGTTGTTCCGTTGACGTGCCACCGCCCGTTCGGTTCCACGAATCCCACTTGGTCGGTTTCGGCTGCGGTAGCACTGCTGGCTACCAACAACACGATCAGAGCGCTGAAGAACCCCATCAGGACTGGCTTGTAGACCCGGTTTACCAAACGCCCGCTCCGGTCAGTCGTGGCTCCCCCCACCAATCAGTCTATGGGCTCTCCCAGGTGCCGTCTCGAGGCGACCGAGCCCACAGCCGACAGCGGACAGCCTTCTGGCTGAAAGCTGATGGCCGATCGCCGATGGCGGCGGCCGCAGGCCGCCTACAGAAACAGGTCCTCGCCCGGGTCGCGGATGAGATCGGTGATCCGGCCTTCGCCGAGGAGGCCCGCTCCTCTCACCATTGCGACCGGGATCTTGTCGGCTTTGCCCATCACCAGATCGGCTGCTCCGGCCAACTCGTCGGCCACCGCTACCTCGGTGGCGGCAAGCTGATGGCCCTCGTGATCGGTTGTTCCTCGCAGGTCGAGGATGCCGAGAACCCCTGAGATCCCAATTGCGATGTCGGTCTGTCCCCGGCGCCAGGCCCGGCCGAACGTATCACTGATCAACACGCCGAGCGACTTGCCGGTCGCCCGTTGCAAGCCCATTCGCAGGCGGTGAGCGGAGCGGTCGGGGTCGACCGGCAATAGCACTGCGGTCCCCTCCGGGGTGTTGGAGCGATCGACGGCAGCGTTGGCACAGATGAACCCGTGCCTGGTTCGCGTAATCACCAGGTCACCCCGCCGGCGGATGATGTCGACAGCCTCGTTGTCGATGAGCTCGCGATAGTCGGCTTCGGTGACGATGCGGGCCACCTGTCCCTCTGCTTTGGAAACGATCTTGTGGGTCACAACAAAGATGTCTCCGTCCTTCACCTCCAGCTCCGAGCGGCCGCAGGCCTGCAGGATCTCGGTCGCCAGGTCTGCTCCCTCTTCGATCTCGGGAATCCCGGTAAGGGGGTGTATCTGGATCACGGCAGGTCCAGGAGTGTGCGAGCGAATTGGGCGGCAGCAGCCGGATCCGCGATCCGGGTATCGAGGGCATGGACCCGGGCGGTCGTGGCGAGTGAGTCGGTGGCGTCGCCGAGGTCGATCACCAGGTCGCTGATGAGGTCCCGGTAGGCGTCGGCCACGCCCTGGTTGCCCTCTTCCAAACCAAGGCTGGCCATCACCCGGTCGGCCGGGCCCTTCAGGGCCTTGCCTCCAAACAGCGGACTGACCGCGATCACCCGGCGGGCAGCTGCCAGCGCCGATCTGATGGGCGGGACGGCCAGGATCGGCCAGATGGACAACGGGGGATTGGACGGTGCGATAACGACGATGGCTGCTTGTTCAATCGCCTTGACGACGCCGGGAGCGGGGGCCGCGTCCTCGGAGCCTTCAAAGCTCAGTTCGTCCACCCGGTCCGAGCCCCGGCGGAGAACGAAGTAGTTCTGGAACGACATCCACGTGTCACCCGATCTGACCCTGGTTGGTACCGGCCGATCGGTGGCGGGAATGAGGCGAGCCGTGAGCCCATGTCCCACAGCCAGTTCGGCGGTTATGTCCGAGAGCGGCGCACCCTCCCGCAACCTGGCGGTACGGAACAGGTTGGTGGCCAGATCCTGATCACCAATTCGGAATCGATTGTCCAGGCCCAGGGCACCCAGGTCGTCCATTACTGAGAAGGTATCGCCTGCCAACCCCCAGCCCTCGGGACCCTCGGTGCCGGCCAACGTATACATCACAGTGTCCAGGTCGGGCGATACGTGGAGCCCGTAGATGACCTCGTCGTCGCCGACGTTGACGATCACGGTCAGGTCGTCGCAGACGGCATTCAGGCCGCGAGCCATACGGGCCCCGCCCACCCCGCCCGACAACAGAACCACCGGCAGGTCTTTGCGATAGTTGCTCATTGGCTAGAGAATGGCTGCATGGCGCTCCTCGACCCGCCGCGGTCGGACTCTCCTACGGCCACTGCCCTGGTGGCCGCCCTCGTGGTTGTCCACGAGGGCTCATCGCTGCGCGAAGCCCTCGAGGCCGTGGAGCGACAAGTGTACGAGCCGGAAACGATCATCGTGATCGGTGGAGCCTCCGCCCCGCCCGAAGGCGCCGATCCATCAGTGTGGGCACCGACGGTTGCCGAGGCGGTCGACCGGTTGGCCGACGACATCACTCATGTGTGGCTGCTGCACGACGACAGCATCGCTCGCCCGGACGCGCTGGGAGCGCTGGTCAGGGAAGGCGCCAGAGTCGGGGCCGACCTGCTGGGCAGCAAGATCCTGGTGGCAGGGAAGCCCGGCGTGCTTGAGTCGGTGGGTTGGGCGACGGATGTCTTCGAGGTTCCCGCCTCGGGCCTCGATGTGGATGAGCTCGATCAAGAGCAATACGACGTGTTGCGCGACGTTGCCTTTGTGGCCGGCAGCTCCATGCTGGTGGATAGGCGGATGCTGGAGCGAGTGGGGGGACCCGACCCTCGGCTCGAGCCGGTAACTGCATCACTCGACCTGTGCCAGCGGGTCCATCTTGCCGGTGGACGGGTGGTGGTTGTGCCAAGCGCTGAGGTCCTGCACGACGGAAGCTGCATCGGCGAGTCGAAGCCCTGGCGAGTTGAGGCGGGACGGTTGCGGGCAATGCTCAAGGCCTATAGCCCGGTCACCTTGCTGTGGGTGGTGCCACTCAACTTCGTGCTCGGATTGCTCGAGGCGATCGTCAGTCCCTTGTTCGGCCGGTGGCGACTGACCGCCTTCGTGCAGGGATGGCTGTGGAACCTGCTGCGCCTGCCCGACACCGTGGCGGCCCGGCGCCGGGTTGAGAGAGTGGCCGGGGACCGCGAGCTGTTCCGGTTCCAGGTGCGGGGATCGGCACGCCTGACTGCCTTCTGGCAGCGGCTGGGCGATCGGTGGGTAGCGATCGCCGCTTCCGAGCGAGCCCGCAGTCTGGGGCATCTTGTGGAGTCGGGCCAGGAGACGGTGCGGAGGCCTCTGGTGGCCTCGCTCCTGGCCGGCGTCGGGTTCGCGCTGTTCTCGACCCGTCAGTTTTGGATGGATGGCGTTGCGACGGTCGGCTATGCGTTGACGCCGTCCTCGTCGGTTGGGGTGGCCTTGCAGTCATACGCCGGAGGTTGGAACCCGGCCGATCTCGGCAGTCCCGAGCCGCTGCGTCCGGTAATCGGAGCTGTCTCGTTGGTCCAGGTCGCGTTGCTGGGTCGGGCCTCGGCCACCATGGTGGTGATTCTGGTGCTGGCGTCGATCGCTGGAGTGGTCGGGATCGCACGCCTGCTCGGACCGTTCGGAGTGCGGCCGGTGGCTCGTTACAGCGCGGGGGTGCTGTTCATCGGCGGAGCCTCGGTGCGGGTGCTGGCCGGTGACGGTGTCTGGCATGGCATCGTCGCCATGGTGGTTCTGCCCTGGATCCTGACTGTTGCCTTCCATCGAAGGCGGACCGCTTCCGCGGTGATGACGATCGGGCTCCTAACTGCGGTCGGAGCCGCCTTCCTACCTCTGATGGTGGTCATGCCGGTCGCAGCCATGGCGGTGTGGGCGCTGGTCGACTCGGTCGACGCCCCCCGATTCTTGGGACGGCTGGTGGCCGGAGCTGCGCTGGCGGTGCCGGCGCTGCTGCCGTGGCTGGGGGCGATCGATGATCTGGGGTCACACTTCACCGACGGACCCGACTTCTTCTGGGCACCCTCGGTGTGGGTGGTAGTCCTGGCGGCGGTTGCCGCAGGGGCGACGCTGGCGGCCGCCCCCAATCCCCTCAGCCGCCTGGCAGGCTGGGGGGCCTTGTTGACGGCCGGAGGGGCCGTCCTGGCTCGGGCCGGCAGCTTCGGATGGGGGACCGACCCGGGAACCGCCGGGTTGTCGATGGTCGGCCTTGGCATGGCGGTGATAGCCGGCGCGAGCTTCGAAGCGGGCGCCCGCAGCTTTGAGGTGGGGGGTGCCCGGCTCTATCTGCGCCTGGCGGCGTCGCTGGCGGCCTCATTGCTTCTTCTCGGCACCGTCACAGTTGCGTTGCCGGGCCGGCTCGGCTTTCCCAGCTCCGGGTTGGCTGAAACTCTCTCGTTCACTGTGGAAGGTGTCCCGAGCCGGGCGTTGCTGCTGGGAGATGAAGCCGGTATGCCGGGGGGAGGCCACCCGCTGAGCGACTCGCTGCACTATCGCGTGGTCTCAACTCCCGCTCCCCGGCTGGTGGAGGCGTGGCCGACCGCTCCGCGAATTGGCGACCGCGCCCTGGAGGAAGTTTTGGCCGGCGCGCTGTCCGGCGCGAGTTTCCGCCTGGGTGAGGAACTGGCCGGCTTCGGGATCGGGTGGATCGTGGTGACCGGAGAGGGCGGGCCGACCGACTCGCTCGACGATCAGTTGGATCTGCTGCCGTTGGCGCTGCCGGGGACCCGGGCCTACGAGGTGGAAGTGGCGGCTCCCCGGGCCGTCGACACTGCCGGGGCCGAATGGGTTGTCACCGGGGCGGCTTACTCCGGCCCCCCCGGGTCGCGCACTGTGCGGCTGGCCGAGAACGCTGATTCCCGCTGGGGCGAGCAGTGGGAACAGGCCGGGTGGGCCAACCGGGTCACCACCGACAGCGGGCTGATTGAATTCGGTCCGGTCGGCACCCTGCGCCGGGCTGCCTTCTTCTCGCTCCTGTGGGTAGGAGGGCTGGTCCTGGCGGCTGCGGCAATCCGTGAGCGGGAGTTGTCGTCGTGAAGCGTGCCCTCGTCGCTTTCGTCGCCATTCTGACCGCCGTCGCGGCCTGGTCGATGCCCGCCCCCGAGACGGCGGCCGGGGTCGTCGACGACCTTCCTCTTCCGCCGACGGATGCACGCTCCGGAGTCTGGTTCTGCCCCGGGGCGGCCGGTGAAGTGGATCCGATCCTGGTGGCCGGAGTGCTCGAGGCCGGCATCGTCGGATTCTCACTTCCCGCCGACGGTGACGTCCTGGACTCATTTCAGAGCCGGATCGAGGCCGGGGTGGGTGAGTGGGACGTAGGCGACGGCCTCTTCTTCCACCCGGGACCGGCCATCGTCGAAACGTCCTCCCTGCCGTCTGCGGCCGCTGTTCTATACCGGGGGCCGGCCCGGGTGGCTGCCGACGGGTGCTATGTCGCAGCCAAGGAATGGTTCCTGAATGGCTCCGGCATCGACAGGGCAGAGACTCTCACTCTCCGCCTGTTCAACCCGCTGCTCGAACAAGCCCGGGTATCGCTCGAGGTCATCAGCGAGTTCGGCTTTGAACCGCTGCTCGACCTGGAGTCCATGACCATCGGCCCGCGGGACTGGGAGGATGTTTCGCTGAACCTGCTCCTGGGTGAACGAGAGCAGGTGGCGGTCAAAGTGGCCGTGGCCGAAGGCGTGGTCATCCCCGGCCTGCATTCGGCCGGACCCAGTGGATTGGCAGTCTGGCCGGGCGAGAGCCCGTCGTCGTCCTGGGAGTTCCCGGTTGCTCAGGTGCCGGGGACCGCCGGCACCCTCTCGGTGTGGAACCCGGGCGCAGAACCCGCCGAGGTCGACCTGGAACTCATGGGCGAGGAGGGACCGCTCGGCCGTTTCAACCTCTCGGTTGGGGCGGGACGCGAGGAGCGGTTCGACATCTCGACCGTCAGCGCAGGGTCGGTTGGGGCTGTGTTGACGTCTTCTCGGGCGGTGGTGGCGGCGGTGCGGACAATCGGCGAAGCCGGCGTAGCCGGGACGGTTGGTGCGCCCCGGCCTTCCCCGCGGTGGCTGGTACCCGCCCACGGGATCGCCTCTGATCTGGGGGCGTTCGTCTACGTGCTCAACAGCGGCGATGAGCAAGTCGAGCTCGCTGTGGGGCCCTTAGGTGAAGAGGGCGGCCAGACGGTGTCGCTGCCCGGACATGCGATCGTACGTCTTGAAGTGCAGTCACGCGGGGTTGACATCCTTGCGAGCGGCCCGGTCAGCGTGGCCTGGATGGTGGCTCGGCCGGGAGACGTCGGGCTTGGGCTCGGTGTGCCGGTCACAGTCGGGTCCCCATGAATCCCGATCTCGCTCGCGTGTTGATCGTTGCGGCGGTGCTGGCGGCCGCTCTGGGGCTGGCCGGCTGGTTGCGAGCCAGGGCCGCCGGGAGGGGAGATCCCGTCGACGTCTCCGGCCTGGTTGACGGTCCCGCCATCGTGGTGTTCACAAAGGACGATTGTGCGACGTGTGTCGCCGCTCTCGAGCGAGTCTCATCGCTTGGGCTGCCGATCAGGCAGGTTCGGGCCGAGGACGAGCCCGACATTTTCGAAGAGCGTGCGGTGACGGCGGTACCGCTCACCGTAGTCGTCAACTCCGACGGCAGTCCCGGGGCCCGGTTCGGTGGAGATCCCCCTCGACGGCCATTGCAGCGGGCGGTGAGAAGGGCTCGCTGAAATACCCGACGCGCGTCGGCGCGAGCTCTAAGTTCAAGCCATGTTCATTTCACTCTGTCGTGCCTGCGGAACTCCGGCTGCTGCCATTATGAGTTTCTCGTACGAGGGCGCCGAGGTCTACCTGGACGACATCGCCGCTCCCATCGAGCCGGCCACCGGCGCAGCCCTGTGCTCCCAGCACGCCGACACCCGGACCGCCCCGCAGGGATGGGCGCTCGTGGACCGGCGTCGTGCCGGCGATCGGCACCTGTTCATCCCCCTCGAGCCGGCCAACGTCGCCTAGCTAACAGATCTCGCATGGCCGCCTCGAGCTTCCCCAGATGCCGCTAGATCCTGATGTCGTCGATGCCGTCCGGGAAATGGACGAGCACGAACTGCGGCGCCTGTTGATGCTGGCCCGGGCCCGTCTCGAGTCGCGGGGGGTACCGATCGAGGCGGAGGCCAGGCGCGTCCGCTATCGGGAGCAACTGGTCAAGTGCGGCAAACAGAACTGCACCCGTTGCCCGCACGGGCCCTACTGGTATGCGTACTGGACCGAGGACGGCCGTCGTCGGTCCTGCTACCTGGGACGCCTTGACGAGGATGATGTCCCCGACATAGCCAGCGCAAGAACGGGTCGCGGGTAGACTCCCCGGCCATGAGCGACCAGGTATGCCCCGAGTGCGGCGCGTCCGACTTCATTGAAATCGACCTCACCCTGGCCGATCAGACCGGGGTCACCTTCTGCTCCTGTCACCGGTGCGAGAACCGCTGGTGGAATCAGGAGGGGGAGCCGATGCCCCTCAAGGACGTTCTGAAGCTGGCCCGCAAGGCCAAGGCGTAGCAGCCGCTCTAAGCCAAACCGGGGGCTCGATGCAGCTCACACCCCAAAGAAGATCCCCTGCCACCGGCCGCTACCTGGCGCTCGGTCTGGTCGGTTTCGTCAGCCTGGTGGTGCTCTTCATAGTCCAGCCCGCCGAGTTGCTCTCCAGCACAACCCCCTCGGGGGGCGACATGGGAGCTCACGTGCTGGTACCCGCCTACCTGCGGGACAACTTGCTGCCATCGCTGCGGATCTCAGGGTGGAGCAACGACTGGTTCGCCGGGTTCCCAATCCTCTACTTCTACTTCCCGCTGCCGGCTCTCACCATCGTCGCGTTCGATGTCGTCATGCCGTATGGAGTTGCCTTCAAAGTTGTGACGGTCATGGGATTGCTGGCGATGCCGTTCGGCGCCTACTACCTCGCCCGCCAACTGCAGGCGCCCCGACTGGTGGCGACGATGGCCGGAGTAGCGGGCGGAACCTTCGTCCTGATGGAGAGTTACGCCATCTACGGCGGCAACATCAAGTCGACCCTGGCGGGGGAGTACTCCTATTCGTGGGCGATGGCGTTCAGCCTTTTCTACCTGGGGGCGTTGATCCGGGATTCCCGGGCCGGGCGCAAGTTCAGCCCGCTGGCGGCGGTGATGCTGGCCGGGATGGCCTTGTCCCACATAATCCCCACCGCCATCGTTGGGACCGCCTCGCTCATCTTCCTGCTGCGCCCGAGCCGGGTCAGAGCGATTGGCACGTGGGCGCTCGGTTTCGCCCTGGCCGCCTTCTGGGTGGTTCCCCTGGTGGCCACCATTGGCTTCACCACCGACATGAACTTCTCTCCACTGCGCGGCTTTGGTGCCCAGACCGGCGGTCCGTTGCCAACCGAGCTGTGGCCGCTGCTGCCGCTGGCAGCCCTCGGGCTGGTCTGGTCGTTGTGGAAGAAGTACTCGGTCGGAGTGCTGCTGCTCATCACACTGGCCCCGCTGCTGGCCTACCCGTTCCTGAGCGGCAAGCTGTGGAACGGTCGGTTGCTGCCCTACTGGTTCTTCGGGGTGTTCTTCTTTGCCGGGCTGGGAGTGGGACTTCTGGTGCTGGCCATTTACCGGCGCCTGCCGGCTCGCACGGCCTCTCTCATCGTGGTCGGGCTGGCCGGAGCTGCCTTGCTGATCCTCCCTCCCGCCTCCGGTATGGAGCAAAGCAGCGGGTGGGCCCGCTGGAATTACAGCGGCTACGAGGACAAAGGACCGTATCCCGAGTACGAGAACCTGATGGCAACCGTCGACACTCTTCCTCCCGGCCGCATTATGTGGGAAGCCAACAACGAGATGGACAAGTACGGCACCCCCATGGCCTTGATGCTCTTTCCCTATTGGAGCGACGGTCATCCCTCGATGGAGGGACTGCTCTTTGAGTCGTCACTCTCCACCCCCTTCCACTTCATGAATGCATCGGAGATGAGCGACAAGCCGTCTAACCCCATCCCCGGGCTCCCCTACAAGGGTTTCGACCTAGACCAGGGGCTGGCCCATATGGAGTTGTTCAACGTGCGCTACTACGTCACGTTCACCGAGCGGGCCACCTCGGCCGCGCGGCTCCATCCCGGCTACACCCAGATCGCCGAGGCTTCGCCGTGGACCATCTTCCAGCTTCCCGATAGCTCGCTCGTGGATGTGGCCGCATTCCAACCTGCCGTCTATGAGCCCGGCGACGACATCGGAGCGCTGGCCAGGGCCGGGCTGATCTTTCGTGAGGACGAGGAGCTCGACGACTTCTTCAATGGAGCGGTGGAGTGGCACAGCCAGGCGGAGACTCTCGATCACTGGCTCGTCGAGTCCGGTCCCTCGGACTGGCCGACTGTCAGCGTTGGGCTTGATGGCCTGGACGCCACGCCGGCTATCCAGACCAGTGGCACGGTGAGCAACGTGGTACTTGAAGACCATCGGATCTCCTTCGAGACAACGGCCATCGGCGTCCCCCACCTGGTGAAGGTCTCGTTCTTCCCCAATTGGCATGTCTCCGGTGCCGAGGGGCCATACCGGGCCGCCCCCGCCTTCATGGTGGTGATCCCTACCGAGTCGACCGTTGAGCTGACCTTTGAGCGTCGTTGGTACGAGAGCACGGCGTTCTTTGTCAGCCTGGCGGCCGCAGTCGGCCTGGGCGCATGGTTGATCCGCGAGCGCTACCGGGTGAGAGGTCGGAAAGAGGAACCCGTGGAAGTCGTCAACGGGGACGCCGTATGAGGAACTATCTCAAGACGCTGGTACACCGCGAGGCGCTGACTCAGATGATCAAGCTGGGCTTCATTGGTGGTTTCAACACTTTCGTCACCCTGGCGTTGTCCTTGCTGTTTCGCAAGATCGGCATGCTCGACGAGGTGGCGGTGGCCTCGGCCTGGGTGATCGGCACTCTTCTTTCGTACTTTCTCAACCGACGCTGGACCTTCTCGTTGGAGACCAGCGGAGCCAACGTCCGCGAGACCTCACACTTCTTCGTCGTCAACATCATCGCCGGCGCCCTAACGGTCGGGTTTGTGTGGCTGGCCGGACGCCTGCGCGGGGATCTGAGCGACACCGAGTTCCTGGGAGCCCAGATCATCGCCTCCATCATCATCGTGATCCCCAAGTTCGCCGCTTACCGCGATGTGGTCTTCCGCAAGAGCCTTCGGAGCACCGAGTAGGGCGAGGAGCCAGCGGACAGCCGACAGTCGACAGCGGACAGCGGACAGCGTCAGCAACCACTCGCCTTCGGGTAACGGGTCCCGGGTTCCCGGCAACCGCACGTTGTGCAGGTTCTGGCTGATAGCTGACAGCTGACAGCTGACAGCTGAACGCCGACAGCAACTGGTTTTCTTCGGGTAACGGGTCCCGGGTTCCCGGCAACCGCACGTTGTGCAGGTTCTGGCTGATAGCTGATAGCTGACAGCTGATCGCCGGAAGCTATTTCCCCATCAACCGCCGGA
Source organism: Acidimicrobiia bacterium (assembly GCA_051011455.1). Taxonomy (GTDB): domain Bacteria; phylum Actinomycetota; class Acidimicrobiia; order Spongiisociales; family SHLN01; genus SHLN01. Next base: position 11,675 of record JBPCTX010000045.1, read on the forward strand.
GTCGTAGCAAGCCAACCAGCGTGCGCGGCACCCGCTTCAGGTACGAGGAGCGGGCGGGTCGGATCTCCTCAACGACGGCCGGGACCTCGGCGATGCGGTAGCCGGAACGCTCGGCTCGCAGAACCAGCTCGGTGTCGAAGAGGTCCTCGGTGCTCTTGACCTGGGGGAGGACATCGTCGAGCACTTTGCGACTGACCGCCTTCATGCCGTGGGTGTCGGTCACCTGGGAGCCGAACAGCCCCCGCAACAGGAGGTTGAATACCCGCGTTCCTAGACGCCGTAGCCCGCCACGGTGATCTTCCGCTTCTGGGTCCCGTTTCGAGGCGAGGATGATGTCGGCTTCGCCTGCCCGGGCCAGCACCTCGTCCAGGAAAGCGCGTGAGAAGTAGTCGATGTCGAAGGCAATCATCCAGTCGGTGTCGGACTGGCGGAAACCTTCCCGCAGGGCGGCCCCGTAGTCCGCCTTTTCCAGGCTCAGCAGCTGCAGCCATGCGTAGCGCTCGGCCAGCTGGGCAGATTCCTCATCGGTCCCATCCACAGACCCGTTCTCGACCAGGTAGAGGACGAAGTCGAGCCCGGCCAGTTCGGCCTCGAGACGTTCGATGGCGGTGGTCACGAATCCGGCCTCGTTGTGGACCGGAATCACGATGGTGAGACTCGGGGAAGTCATGGTCCAGAGAGTGTAAGGGGAGGAGCTTCGCTCTGCTCAGGGCGAGCCGTAACATCGCCCTCTATGAACCTCGACGCCATCTTCAAGGCCTATGACATCCGCGGCCGCATCGACAACGGGGAAATCGATGCCGAAGTAGCCCGGCGCATCGGTGCTGCTTTCGCGTCTTTCTCCGGTGCCGATCGGGTAGCGGTCGGCCGCGACATCCGCACCAGTTCCGGCGAGTTGGCTGAGGCTTTCATGGCCGGCGCAGCCGCCCAGGGCGCCGACGTCGACGACATCGGGTTGATCGCCACCGACATGAGCTACTACTACGCAGGCGCTCACGACGTTCCCGCCGCCATGGTGACTGCTTCGCACCTTCCACTCAACTGGAACGGAATCAAACTGTCCCTGGCCGGAGCCCGCCCGGTATCGGGCGACTCGGGCCTGGCCGAGATCAAGGCGCTGACGGCCGACCCGCCCGACCCGGCCCCCGAGCCCGGGAAGGTCCGCGAGGTCTCAACGCTCGAGGAGTACGTCGACCATCTGTACTCGATAGTCGACGCCGCCAGTTTCCGGCCGATGCGGCTGGCCGTCGACGGTGGTAACGGCATGGCCGGCGTCGTGGCCGGGCCGGTGTTCGCCCGGATCCCGGTCGAGCTCACCTCTCTCTACCTGGACCCCGACGGGACTTTCCCCAATCACCCGGCCGACCCGACCCGCCCCGAGAACCTGGCCGATCTGGTGGCGGCCATGCAGTCCGAACCGCACGACCTGGGGGTGGCCTTTGACGCAGATGCCGACCGGGCCATCTTCATCGACGATCAGGGCGTTCCGCTGTCGGGGAGCACAACGACTGCGATGGTGGCTCGTTGGTTCCTGGGCCACAACCCCGGTGCCACGGTGGTTCACAACCTCATTACCAGCCGGGCAGTGCCCGAGACGATCGAAAAGTGGGGAGGCAAACCGGTCCGGACCCGAGTAGGCCACTCGTTCATCAAACAGGTCATGGCCGAGACCGACGCCGTCTTCGGCGGTGAGCACTCAGCGCACTTCTACTTCCGGGATAACTACCGTGCCGACTCCGGCACCCTGGCGATGCTGGTTTTGATGCAGTTGATGAGCGAGGATCTCCGGCCCCTCTCGGAGATCCGCGGGGAGTTCGAGCCCTACGCCGCCTCAGGTGAGATCAACTTCGTGGTGCAAGATCAGCCGGGCATGATGGATCTGGTGGCTGCCGCCCTCGGAGGTGAGCAAGACCACCTTGACGGGCTGACGGTGTCCTGGGATGACCGCTGGCTCAACATCCGCCCATCCAATACCGAGCCGTTG
>JBPCTX010000046.1:0-2860 GCA_051011455.1 Acidimicrobiia bacterium
GGAGAGCCAAGTTCGACTACCACATCCTCGACACCTACGAGGCAGGCATGGTGCTGCTCGGCTCCGAGGTGAAGAGCTTGCGGGAGGGCAAGGCCTCCATCAACGAGGCCTACGCCTCTGAGAAGGCAGGTGAGTTGTGGCTTGAGTCGATGAACATCCCTCCCTACACCTACGCAAGGGAGGGAGGCCATGAGCCGACTCGTCCCCGCAAGCTGCTTCTGCACAAGCGGGAGATCACCCGTATCGGGGAGAAGTTGAGGGAGCAGAGCCTGACGCTGATTCCCACCCGCGTCTACTTCCTCAACGGCCGGGCCAAGGTGGAGTTGGCCCTGGCCAAGGGCAAGCGCACCATCGACAAGCGGCAGTCCATCAAGAAGCGAGAGCAGCAGAGGGAGATGGATCGGGCGCAGCGCCGGGGCCGATAGGAGCCCGTTGCCCGGCTTGTTCCTTCCCCGCCCTGAGGGCGGGGTGGCTCGGCCGAAGGCCGAGACGGGGTGGGGGAGGCGCTCAACCAGCATCATGCTTCTCCCTCTCGGTGAGGTTCAGCAGCCTGCGGGCTGCTGTCGCGGGCCCCGGGGAATCAAGTTGTGGAGGAAGCCGTTACCCTTGCTGGTAACCCGCTTCTGGCTGAAGGCTGAGAGCCGACGGCTGAAAGCGGCGCTCCGAAGGAGCGCCTTGGGGGTGAACTGGCTTCGACTTTGAAGGTTGAGGTGTCGGAAGCGAGCCGAGGTCCCCGGAGTCCTCGTTAAAGAGCCGGGAAACAATATAAGTGCTGAAGATAACTTCGCACTAGCTGCTTAATTGACAGCTCGTCCTCCCAGGTGGGTGCCTGCCTCGCCGGGTCAGGGCGTCGCAATGCAGGATGCCCCTGCCGGGGTCCGGGACCGGCGGGGAAAGATCAACTCCGGATACGGCCGAGGGGAACTTGCTGACAGAGTCCCGAGGCCCGACAAACTCGCTGTCGGCTGCGCTCGGAGATGCCGGCGCTGAAACTTCAGAGGACCGGGGTTCGACTCCCCGCACCTCCACACAAACGCTGGCCCCCGCAAGGGGGTCATCGTTTGTACAGAGGGATGTGTTGAACCCGGCGCTGAGCCAAAGGCGAAGAGCAAGTGGACAAAAGCCCGGCACTCACCGCGGACTCGTCGGTGAGATAATGGCCGCAGGCGTCGACGAGGATGGCATCTACCTATTCCTCATCGGCCGCCCATAACGGCCCATGTAGAGGGGCCTCAGACCAAGAGCTATCGCCGGTCGAGTACGGGTGAGAGCGGGGGGCCTCGGTGGTACGCAAACTGTAGGGTTTGGCCGTGCCAAACAAGACAGTCTCAGGATGGTCGAGAATCTACGGAGTGTCGACATGGATACTCGTCGGCCTGTTTGCACTTCTAGCTGTGGCTCATGTCGTGTTGACGGTTCTCTTCTACCTTGGAATCCATGACCAAGGCTTCGGTTTTGTATTCGGCTGGGAATGGCCGGCCTGGCTGATCACAATCATGGACGGCTCAGCGGCGTGGATGTTCTGGTATGCCTACCGTCGTTGTGAAGAGAATCCGTGGTTGGGGGTAACCATGACGCTGGTTGCGTCGACGATCGCAGTTTCTCGAGCCTTGTGGATGGTCTTCGCTCCGGTACTGGTTCTGGTCGTGATCGCGGTATCCATCAGTCGAGTCGTCAAGGGGCAACCACTTGCGTCCCGCCCTAGCGGCATATAGGGGGCCGGGCACCAACCCATCCTCTGTGCCGGTTATGTGCTGCTGTCAGAGAGGACACGTGCCGGGCGACCAATCGGGGAACAGCTCGAAGAATCCACTGTCGGCGGTGAGATTGATCGACTCGCCAGTATCGACGGCGGCCACGATGATGTCTGCGTTCATGCTGCCGGGATCGGGATCATCACCCTGCCAGGCCAGGCAGAGACCGTCGGCTGACCAGCTCGGCGGCCAATGATCGTTGCCGGGTCTGTTGCTCACGCGTACGACGTTGGTGCCGTCGACTGCGGAGACATAGATCTCTTCGTCCCAGGATTCGACTGGGCCCGTGTAGCCGTTCGGGTTAGACATGAACGCGATGCGATCCCCTGCCGGTGACCACGTCGACTCAGACGAGTTGTCCAGGTCCAGGGCCACTGGGGACACCGAGCCGCCATCAGCATCAACGACGGCCAACCTTTGAGGTTCATCGCCGAAGAACTCGCCCTGGGTGAAAAGGATCTGAGAACCGTCGGGGCTGAACGAAGGCCACGAACCCTCGACGACGAACCGGTCATCGGTGCCGTCAGTGAGGACTATCCGGACCTCCGACCCTGTGCTTGTCTCGTGTGCGTACACGAGGGCGCTGCCATCGGGGGACCATTCGTGGCCGAACACTCCGCCAGTCGTCGTCACCCGACGGACCTCCTCGGTAGTCAGATCGATCACGTACAAATCCATCGACTCGGTCCCACTGTGGCGATTGGATATGAACGCAATCTCGGTCCCCGCCGGAGACCACCGCGGGTAGAAGTCAACCCGCGGGTCATGAGTGATGCGCACGATACCGGTCCCGTCTGCTGCCATTGTGTAGATCTCCACGTTGACCGTCGCGAAATCATCCAAGGGCCCTTCGTGGTCACGGTCCGAGGCGAATGCAATGATGGCCTCGGTCTCTGGGTCGGCCGCACCATCACCACAGGCCGTTGCCATCACCACCAACGCCACCAGGGAGCTGGCGAGTCTTCTCTGAGAACCACGGCTGACTGTCTGCTGATCCATGGCTGCCTCACACTCGGGATTCAACTCTTTCATAACACAGACGAACCAATCGGCCCTACGGGTGACAAGCCCACTCACCCGCACATACCGGCACATATGGAGCTGGG
>JBPCTX010000047.1:0-9900 GCA_051011455.1 Acidimicrobiia bacterium
ACACCAATTCGGCGCCCTGGCCGCTAGTCGCCACCGGGGAGGTCGGAATCACCTTTGTGGCGGTCGAGGATGGCCAATACCTCTTCTCATCCGACGGAGCCTCCTGGGAGAGCAGCAACCTTCCCGCCGACATGGTCGACATCTGGGGCTGGTATACCTCCTCAGCAGCTGCCACCGACACGGCAGTCCTTCTGTTGCTGTGGGACGATCAAGGAACGGGTGGTGAACAGGAGCCAGTCTGGTGGCTTGGCACTCGCCCATGAGACAAGCGGTTGGCTACCGGCTCCTCGTTCCGGCAGTACTCGTACCCAGCCTGGTGGCGTCGGGGTGTAGCTCGGCCAACACCGTTGCCGACAGCCAGACGACACCAACGACAGCAACTTCGACGAGTCTCGCTCCCGTGACGACGACCACCGCGCTTTCGCCGCTCGTCACTTGGGACGGAGCAGAATGCAGGTCATCGATCCCGACGAGTTGGCCAAACCGCGTAATCCCCATCGAGATCTCCAACCAGACAACGACGAGAATGGCCCTCGTCATGGGAACCTACAACGAAGGCTTCGGACGTGATGACCTGGTTTCCTATGGCAGGGACATCTCGACAAGGCCGGGCTTCATCGATGCTCTCGAAATCTACGAGGTCGGTTCGAACTCCACACTCCAGGTGTCGTTTGACCACGGCCCGGGCCGGTTTTTCACAGTTTGCATGGACTCGACCTCCACAATGATCGTCCTCAGCGATCTCACAGTCGGCGATTGACAAAGCAACGAGAGGCCGGTCGAAACCCGCACATATACAGCGGGTGAGATGATCGTCGTTGTCGAGGGTGGGTCGCTACAAGGGCGTGTTCATGGGTGGCTGGTGGAATCCGTGTACTCGCATAACTATGCAGTATGTTGTATAGTCTTACAACCATGACTGCTGTTGGAATCATCGGAGCATCCGGGTTTGCCGGAGCGGAGCTCATGCGGCTGTGCGCCGGGCATCCAGAATTCGACGTGGTGTTCGCGTCCGGCGATAGCCAGGCGGGCTCCCCGGTCGGAGAACTCTACCCGAGCCTCGCTGCGGCCTATCCCAACACGATTCTGGAGCCGTGGGAGGCGATTCCGGCCGGACTCGATGTCGTGTTCATTGCCCTCCCCCACGGCGCTTCCCAGAGCATTGTGCCCAAGCTGGAAGCCGGCCACATCCTGGACCTTGGAGCAGACTTTCGGCTCGACGATGCCGGGCTGTACCCCACCTGGTACGGGCAAGAGCACTCGGCGCCCGAGTTGCTCGACTCATTCGCTTTTGGCATGCCCGAGTTGTTCAGGGACGACCTGATCGGCGCTGCCAATGTGGCGGTCCCCGGCTGCTACGTGACAACCGCCGCTCTCACCCTCGCCCCCTTATTGAAAGAGGGTTTGATCGAACCGGCCGGGATCATCGTGGATGCTGCCAGCGGGGTTTCTGGGGCCGGCAAAGGTCTGAAGGCCGGGACGTCCTTTTCGACGGTGGACGAGAACTTCACCGCCTACGGGTTGCTCAACCATCGACACACGCCGGAGATGCAGATGGCGCTCACTCGTCACTCAGGGACCGACGTCGAGCTTCTCTTCACTCCCCACCTGGCGCCTATGAACCGGGGGATCCTGGCGACTTGCTACGCATCCCCGACGACTGACGCCGGCCCGGAAGTTCTCCGTGATGCGATGGCAGCCGCTTACGCCGATGAGCCCTTCGTGGTGGTATCCGAAGCGCTGCCGTCGACCAAGGCGACGCTCGGTTCCAATTCGGCACACCTCACGGTCCGCAAGGACGAGCGCACCGGCTGGGTCGTGGCGCTGGGGGCCCTCGACAATCTCGTCAAAGGGGCGGCCGGCCAGGCCATCCAGTGCGCCAACCTGGCAGTCGGCATCGATGAAACGGCCGGCCTGGCCCAGGCGGGGATGTATCCGTGAGCGCGATAACCGCCCCGAGGGGATTCGTCGCTGCCGGAGTCCACGCCGGGCTCAAGCCAGAAGGCAAGCTCGACCTATCCCTGATCGCCACCGCCGACGGTCAACCGGTCAGCGCCGCAGCCGTATTCACGTCGAACAAGCTGACGGCGGCACCGGTCCAGGTGTCACGCGCCCACCTAGCAGCGAGTGGAGGCCGAGCGGCAGCCGTCATTGTCAACAGCGGAAACGCCAATGCCGCCACCGGGCCGGCCGGCTATGAGCACGCCGAGCAGATGACGCGGCTGACCGCGTCCGGTCTCGGCTGCGAACCCGATGAGGTGCTGGTGTGCTCCACCGGTCTGATCGGGATTCCGATGCCCTTCGACAAGCTGGAAGCTGCCATCCCCCAGGTGGTGGAGGGCCGCTCAACGATGGGTGGCAATGACGCCGCCGCCGCCATCATGACCACCGACTCGGTGCGCAAGGAAGTGATCCACCAGGGATCGACCTTCCGAATCGGTGCTATGGCCAAAGGAGCAGGCATGCTGCAGCCCAACATGGCCACGATGCTCGGCTTCTTGACCACCGACGCCGAAGTCGAGCCGGCCGAGCTGCACAGCCTGCTGCGCCAGGCGGTCGACCGCTCCTTCAACCGGCTGACCGTCGATGGTGCCCAATCAACCAACGACACGGTCATCGCCCTGGCGTCGGGAGAGGCCGGCCCGGCCGACCCGGAGGAACTCCAGGGAGCCCTCGACGCGGTTTGCTACGACCTGGCGATGCAGATGGCCGACGATGCCGAAGGCTCCACTAAGACGGTCATCATCCGGGTGGAAGGAGCCGCCGACGATCTGCAGGCTCTTCACGCCGCCCGAGCGGTAGCCAACAACCAGCTGGCCAAGTGCTCGTGGTTCGGCAAGAACGCTTACTGGGGACGGGTGGCATCGGAAGTGGGCGCCAGCGGTATCGAGTTCGATCCCGAGCTGTTCGCCGTCAGCTACGGCGGCATCGTCACAGCCGCCTCCGGGGTGGCAGTGGACTACGACGAGGAGAAGATGGCCGGCTACTTCGAGGGAAGAAGGATCCACATCAGCGTCGATGTGGGCCTAGGAGAGGGCGTCGGCGAGATCATCACCACCGACCTCAGCCACGGTTATGTCGAAGAGAACATGGGCAAATCCTGATGGAAGCCAAGACCACCACCGAAGTCCTCCTACAGGCACTCCCTTACATCCAGCGCTTCCGCAGCAAGGTGGTTGCGGTCAAGTACGGCGGCAACGCCATGACCGACCCGTCTCTTGCCGCCCAGTTCGCCGAAGACGTGGTGCTGATGCACCAGGTGGGCATCAAGCCGATCATCGTTCACGGCGGCGGTCCCCAGATCACCGAGATCCACGGCAAGCTCGGCAAGCAGACCGAGTTCAAAGACGGCCATCGGGTGACAGACGCAGAGTCTCTCGAGATCACCCGGATGGTGCTGGTCGGCAAGGTCAACCGCGAGATCGTCAGCCTCATCAATCGCCACGGCCCGCACGCGGTCGGCATCTCGGGCGAAGACGCCGGGCTGCTGCTTGCCGCCGAGCGCCATCCCGAGCTCGGATTCGTCGGTGACGTCGAGGCTGTCAATCCTCACATCATCCAACGACTACTGGCCGAGGACCTGATCCCGGTGGTCTCCACCATCGGCTCGGATGCTGCCGGCCAGGCCTACAACATCAACGCCGACGCCGTCGCCGGCGCCGTGGCCGCCTCCCTCGGAGCCGAGAAGGTGGTCTACCTGACCGACGTCGAGGGACTCCACGCCGACCTCACCGACCCGACCAGCCTCATCAGCCGGGCCACAGCTTCCGAGCTCGATGCCCTGGTGGAGGGCGGCGCGGTCGGGACCGGCATGATTCCCAAGGTGGCCGCCTGCATCCATGCCGTCCGCCACGGGGTTGGTTCGGCTCACATGATCAACGGAACCACCCCCCACGTCCTGCTGGTCGAGCTCTTCACCGACGCCGGGATCGGGACCATGATCACACTCGAGGAGCCGGCATGACCCAGGCTCCCGTTCAGGCCGGCCCTTTGCTCCCCACCTATCCACCCCAACCAGTCACATTCGTCAAGGGAGACGGCACCGAGCTGTGGGATGACACCGGGAACCGCTACCTCGACTTCCTGTCCGGGCTGGCCGTCACCAGCCTGGGACACTCCCACCCCGAAGTGGCCGAAGCCGTCGGGGAGCAAGCCGGGCAGTTGCTGCACGTCTCCAATCTGTTCGGCACCGAACCGGGGCTGGAAGTAGCCGCCACCCTCGACCGGCTCATCGGCGGAGGGGGGCAGGTCTTCTTCTGCAACTCGGGGGCTGAGGCCAACGAGGCGGCCATCAAGCTGGCTCGCAAGTGGGCGGGCCCCGACCGGTACACCGTCCTGACCGCCGATGGCTCCTTCCACGGCCGGACCCTCGCCACGCTCCACGCCACCGGCCAACCCGCCAAACACGGTCCGTTCCAACCGCTCCCGGAGGGATTCCGGCAGGTGCCATGGAACGACCTGGCCGGGTTGGAGGCGGCCATCACCCCCGATGTGGCAGCGGTACTGATCGAGCCGATCCAGGGCGAAGGCGGGGTCCGTCCTGCTGAGATCGACTACCTGCAGGGGGTGGAAGCCCTGTGCCGGGACCACAACCTCCTCTTCATGGTCGACGAGATCCAGACCGGACTGGCCCGCACGGGGAAGTGGTTCGCCTTCCAGCACTACGGCGTATCCCCAGACGTGGTTTCACTGGCCAAGGCGCTTGGCAACGGCATGCCGATCGGTGCCATCTGGGCCAGGACCGAAGTAGGCGCCGCTTTCCAGCCCGGGGATCACGCCACAACGTTCGGCGGCCAGCCTCTGGCCACCTCGGCGGCCCGGGCCGTCCTGACCGTGATGGAGAGAGACGACGCCCCACAGGCCGCCCGCCAGGCCGGCGAGCACTTGCGAGCAGGCCTGGAGAAGCTTCCGGAGGTGGCATCCGTACGAGGGGCCGGCCTGCTGCTGGCGGCCGAGCTCGTGGACCGATCCGGACCGGAGGTAGCCCGGGCCGCCCTGGAGGCCGGCCTGGTCATCAACGGGGTGACACCGACCGCCCTCCGCTTCGCCCCTCCCCTGTTTGTGACCGACCAGGAGATCGAAGAAGCCATTGAAATACTGAAAGGAGTCCTCGGTTGAGACACCTGCTCGAAATTGACGACCTGACCACCAACGAGTTGAAGGACATCCTGGCCCGATCGGCGACGCCCCACCTGGAACCGACGCTCGCAGGCAAGGGCGTTGCCCTCGTGTTCGAGAAGCCGTCGGCACGGACCCGCAACTCGTGTGAGATGGCGGTCTTCCAGCTGGGAGCGCTCGGTGTGTACATCCAGGGCTCGGAGCTTGGATTCGACGTGCGTGAGACCACCGAGGACATCGCCCGCACCCTGGCCGGGTACTACGAGATCGTATGTGCCCGGGTCTTCAAGCACTCAACCTTGGAGCGAATGGCCGCCACCGACTCGGTCCCGATCGTCAACCTGCTGTCCGACCAGGCCCATCCCATGCAGGCGCTGGCCGACATACTCACCCTGCAGCAGGAGTTTGGTGCCGACATCTCCGGCAGGACCATCGCCTACGTCGGCGACCCCAACAATGTTTGGCGCTCGCTCTCCATTGCTGCCGGCATGCTGGGCGCCAACCTGCGGCTGGCCGCACCGGCCGGACACAAACCCTCCGATGACGACCTGGCCCGCATCGCCGCCGCCGGCGGAGACCCGATCATCAGCCATAGCCCTGGTGAAGCCGTCGACGGCGCTGATGCCGTCTACACCGACGTGTGGGTTTCGATGGGCGAGGAAGGTGACGCCGACGCCAAGAAGGCCCAGTTCTCTCACTTCACGGTGACCGGTGAAGTGATGGAGGCAGCCGGACCCAACGCCATCTTCATGCACTGCCTGCCTGCTCACCGCGGCGAAGAGGTGGCCACCGAGGTAGCCGACGGCGAGAGCAGCCGTATCTGGCCGCAGGCTGAAAACCGGATGCACTCCGCTCGCGGCCTGCTCTCCTGGTTGAGCGAGCAGTGACCACCACCGGCCTCTCCAAGCCTCAGCGGCAGTACCGGATCGCCGCACTGCTGGAGCGACAGATGGTCACCAGCCAGTTGCGCATCGTGGAGTTGCTGGCGGCTGAAGGGATTGAAGCCACTCAGGCCACCGTCTCTCGCGACCTCGATGAGATGGGAGCAGTCAAGGGCCGGTTGCCGGGAGGAGAGGTCGCATATGTGATCCCGGCCCAACCCCAGGACCAGGTCGTCCCCGCCGAGCACCTGCGCCGGGTGTGCGGTGAGTGGGTGACAGCGGTGGCTTCCTCCGGCAGCATCGTGGTGGTACGGACCCCACCGGGCTCAGCCCACATGGTGGGATCGGCCATCGACCGCTCCGGTTGGGAGGAGATCATCGGAACCGTGGCAGGCGACGACACCGTGATGGTGGTCGCCGCCGAAGAAGTCGAGGGCGCCGTTGTGGCAGACTCGCTGCGACAACTGGCAGGGATTTAGCGACCCAGGAACTCACGAGAGGGCGGCGAGCGCCGTCAGGGCGTCCCACAGCTGTTGACGGTCCGCCGTAGCTTCCCTGGTCCGGCTGGTCTTGTGGGTCGAGCGAGGGCGGCGATCGTGCCAGAAGAGCCCGGTCCGTCCTGCCACCTCTTCGGATGCCGCCAGCCACACGATGGTGTCGGCACCCTCGGCCGGGGTGCGGAGGAATCGCTTTGTGACCTTGTGGAAGGTGGGAAGCGCGTGGACGACGCCCGGTGTATCGGCCCAGCCGGGATGCATCGAGTTGGCCGTCACTCCCCGGTCTTTCAGTTGCTCCGCCCACATCTCGGTGAGAATCACCTGCCCTCGCTTGGTGCGGGCGTAGGCCGCCGCTCCTTTGTACTCGCCCTGGTCACTTTGCAGGTTGTCGATCGATATCCGCTGGCCGTACATGCCCCCCGAGGCGACGTTTACAATCCGCGAGGGGGCCGAGTCCACCAGACGTGGCATGAGCAGGTTGGTGAGCAGGAAGTGCCCGAGCAGGTTTGTGGCGAGCGTGCTTTCAATTCCTTCACCCGTCACACTCCGTTCGTTGAAGAGGGTGCCGGCGTTGTTTATCAGAGCGTGAATTTGTGATTCCTTGTCGAGCAACCTGGCCGCCAGGCCTCGTATCTCAGCCATCAAACTGAGGTCGGCAATCTCGCAGCGCACCGCTGCGTTGCCGGTTTCGGACGAGATTTCGTCCCGGACCTTCTCAGTCTTCTCCCGGTCGCGACCGACAAGAACCAGCCCGGAGCCGAGGCGGGCCAAATCCAGCGAGGCGGCCTTGCCCAGACCGCTGGTGGCACCCGTGACCACCATGGTCAGACCGGTCAGGTTCTCCTCAATCGGGCGCCAGGACTTGCTACGAACGCTGAAACCGATCCTGCTGAATCCCGGGGCAATGGCCGCATCCAACGCTGTGTCAAGGGCGGAGCCCACGCCTGTTCCTCCTCCCTCATCTATCGCTTGTTGGTGCCCCGATACGTGAGAGGCATCTGCACTTCTACGACTCATGCGCCGGCAATCCATCGATCGACTTCCCCCCACCGGTCATAGAGCCACTCACGTCGGAGCTCTGGCGAGTCGGGGATGCCCGCAGCCGAGAACCGCTGGAATCGAACGCTAACGACGCTACCGATCAGGCCCCCTCCCAGGATGTCGCGGACATGACTGAATCCGTCCAGGCCCTTGTGGGCTGCGATCACTACATCTGCCGCCGGATCAACGTCGAGCAGGGCCAACGGGCCGCTGATGCGAGGGGGAAGTACGTTCTCGAACTCACCCGCTCGCGCCAGAGCTGCCTGGTCGTTTTCGAGCCGGGCCAGTGCCCGTTGCCGACGCTCCTCAGTGAATCGAGTCCCCTCGGGGTAGATGAGCGTCCCCTCATCCGCTCCCAGACCGCTACCGAGTGCCCCAATCGCCGTTGCCTCCGCCGGACCGCCCGTCGAGCGATCGACGAAGTGATTGGGCAACCGGCTACCGGCGATGTCGAGAGCAGGATCAAACAGCAGTTCTCGTTTCAGGACATACCTGAGCCTGAATCCATGTGGAGCGGAGATCAGGACGCTCGGGAGCAGGTTGTCGATGATGCTGGCGTGACGCATGAACACGTGTATCGGGCCGGGTGTCAGGACCTCGGCACCCTCGACCTCGAACCGGAGCGCGAACAACACCCGGACAACCGCGAAGAGGGTTCCCGCCCACCTGCGTTGAATGGCGTAGCTACCGCCCAGAAGGACCGACTCCTGCCGGCCACCGACGGAGGCTATCCATACCAGACCGAGGGCGGCGATCCCTACCGTCTCGGCCGCCAGATACACCCAGCCAACCACGACAAGACGCAAAGCCATGAAGCGACGGTGACCGATCGCCAGGCGCACAACATCGAACAAGAACGAACCAAGAATCAGAACCGGGAAAAGGAGCGAAACGCCCACGAAACCCACCACTACCAGGGTGATCGACCTAAGCCGCCGTCGGATTGTCTGCTGCCTGCTCACGGAGAACTTGGTACCAGGAAGGCGGCTAGGTCGTCAACCAGGCGACGATCGGATCATTCAGAGAAGACTCCACTCCCCCCAGGCTCTCCTCGGTAATGGCGAATCCCTCAAACCCCTCGGGGTCAATGCGAAAAGGAACCACCCCCGGGTCTTGACCCAGAACTGCGGCCGAGATCACCTTGCCATCGACAATCGCCCACAGCTGATATGTGCGATCGGAACCGAGCGGCTGGAGAGTGTGCTCGGCTAGATAGCCGGTCCCGTCTCCGAGAAGCACAATGATCGCATTGGAACCGCTCACCTCCGATCCCAGGGTTACCCGGCGGGAGGCCGGATCGGCGGCCGACTGCGCGAGCGCAGCATCGGCGATCGATCGATCAAGAGCGGCGGCAAGTTCAGAGTTTGCCGTACTGAGTCTCAAGGACTGGACGACGACGGCGCCAGCCATAAGCGATATGACCGCGGCAATCGCCACCGGGCGGAGCCAGTGCCGAGAACGGCGGAGGGGTGTGGGCGGCCGGACCGGCCCGAGATCGGTCTCAGGCGGGTCAATGGCGCCGGAGATTGATTCCCATACAGCCGGAGGGGCAAAGCGCTCCGAGGCGGACAAGGCGGCGGCAACCTCGAGATGCTGCTCAACCTCCCGCCTGCACTCGTCGCAGCCGGAAATGTGGCTCTCGATGAGGACCGCTTCGAAAGGCTCAACGGCGTTGAGAGCAAAGGCTCCCAGCAGCTCCTGTGCCGTCTCATGGCTATTCAATTCCAGTTGCATCTCTCTGTTGCCAGTGTCGTTCGAGTTCAGCTGACGGGCGCCAGTCCGGATTTCACGAGAAGACCGTTCAAGCGTTGCAGCCCAATACGAATCCGGCTCTTGATGGTTCCCTCCGGCGTCTTCAGCAGCCCGGCTACCTCCTGGTAGGTGTATCCACCGAAGTAGGCGAGCTCGATGGCCTGGCGTTCTCCTTCGTTCAACTGACTCAACGCTTCGCGCACGTGGTCGGCCTGAGCCAGTTCCCACACTTCTTCCTCGAGGCTGAGGCCGGCCTCAACGGCGAGGCGAGCATCGCGCTCTTCTCGTATACGGCGTGCCGACTCCGAACGGATGAGGTCAACGCTCCGGCCGTGAGTGTGTGAAAGGAGGTAGCTGCGGAGCGTACCCCTGGCCTCATCGAACTTCTCGGGATTGTTCCACAGGCGCAGCATGACTTCCTGCACCACGTCTTCCGCCAGATCGGGATTGTGGATCAGTCGCTTGGCGAGGCCGAAGACCGGCCCTCCGTGGCGCCGGTAAACCTCGGCCAGCGCTCCCTCGTGCCGATCGGCAACCATCTGCACCAATCGGGCATCCGTCTCCAGGTTGATCATCGTTTCCATCGCAGCACTCCCATGTCTATTCTTTAG